>CAZDJH010000346.1:0-4903 GCA_964505645.1 uncultured archaeon
TGCGAAATTCATCCCCTACATAAATGTAGGGGACTTCTTTCGCAGTCAGTTAAACAGCAATATATTTCAAAAACCCGATAAAAACGGTAAAATTCATTAGATAGAAAAACATTTGTTTATATAGGACATGTCTGATAAAGAAACGAATGAGAAGGAAAAGGTTCAAGTAGAGGGCATTATCGAAAAGGATAAGGTTCTTATTGCCGATCCAGAGGGCATAGTCGAATTTTATGATAATAGTTATATAGGAACCATTGAAGAACGAGATGATGAGAGGGTTCTGATACTGTTTGACATAGAAACGTTGCTTCTATATGAACGAAGCCGAATCCTTATATGGAAAGATAACGATAAGGAGAATCAATTATATGATTTTGAAACCTTATTTACTTATTTTTCGCAATTCAATAAACGACTATGGCAGCAATATGTCATCTATATGGATCTAAGAAGAAGAGGCTATATAGTTCGATCAGGTTATGGAAACGGAATTTTGTTTCGAGTTTTTAAGCGGGGTGCGGATTTTAACGAAGACGCTGCAAAATATTTGATTTATCCCGTGTTTGAGGGAAACCCCATCGAGCTAAGGGATCTAGATAAAAATTCTCGGATCGCATTAAACTCCCGAAAGGAGTTGATTGTAGCAACAATCGACAGATTAAGCCATCCAATTTATTATAATATTAAAAAGTTTGAAATTCTAAATCGAGATATCCAAGGAGATACTCGATAATGATTAAAGAGGGAAGAAAAGAATAATGAGCGATACTTTTGTATGTGATACTTCCGTTATATTTAATGGGCAAATACTTAGATTGATAGAAGATGGAGATATTGGAATTAAACCAAATATAATTATTCCAAATGTAGTAATTGCCGAAATAGAATACCGCTCTAACATTCAGAAGGAAATTGGGTTTTATGGAATTGATGTGTTAAAAACTCTTAGACATCTTCATGAAGAAGGTGAAATAAACTTAATAATATCCGGAGAACGGCCAAGTCGGGATGAAATAAAGTTATCTCCTGGGGGTGAATTAGATGCGTTAATTCGTAGAGAAGCAAAATTAAATAACGCTCATTTGATTACAACAGACCGTATCCAAGGGGATATCGGAAAGTTCGAAGGGATTAAAGTCGTATATGTAAAGGAACAGCGTTTGGAGGAGACTAAAGATGTCTCGTCGCTTCAATTATTAGAGTTTTTTGATGATGAAACAATGAGTGTTCATTTAAAGAGAAATTTATCACCTTACGCAAAAAAGGGATCGCCAGGGAATTGGCGCTTGATTAGAATCGCAGATGAGACAATCTCTAATCAGCAAATAGAAGAAATTGCATTAGAAATAATTGAATTTGTTCGAGAAGACGAACATTCATTTATAGAGATCGAAAAAACAGGTGCCTTAGTGGTTCAAATGCGTGAATTTAGAATCGTTATTACACGCCCGCATTTCTCGAGTGACGTGGAAATTACCGCGGTTAGACCCCTTGTTAGTTTGGAACTCTATGATTATACCATGGACCAAAACCTTCAAAAAAGATTGGATACTGCGGAAGGAATACTGGTTTGCGGGGCGCCAGGAGCTGGTAAGTCTACTTTCTCGGCGGCTTTAGCAAATTATTACCTAAAGCGAGAAAAGGTGATTAAAACATTAGAAAGTGTGAGAGACCTTCAAGTAGACCCCCAGATTACTCAATATACGAGATTAGACGGGGAATTAGAGAATGCCGCAGATATCTTGCTCTTAGTTCGCCCAGATTTCACGATTTTTGATGAAGTGCGCACCACATCAGATTTCCAGATTTACACCGATTTTCGACTCTCTGGTGTGGGTATGGTCGGGGTGGTCCACAGTTCTTCCGCGATAGATGCAATTCAGCGCTTCATTGGACGAATTGAGCTGGGAATGCTTCCCTCAATCATCGATACAATCATCTTTATTGAAGGGGGAGACATTTCTAATGTATTAACGGTTAAAATGACCGTGAAGGTTCCCACAGGATTCAAAGATAAAGACTTAGCAAGGCCCGTAGTTGAAGTAAGAGACTTCCAAAACCGGCGATTGGCATTTGAGATTTATAGTTTCGGACAGGACGTTGTCCTCAATCCAATTAATCCTATTAAAAGGCAAAAAGCTTTTACACCAACCCCTAGAGGAACTCATAAGAAAGAGAAGATTAATCTAAATATAGACACCCAGCAAGATAAACTTCTAATCGAAGCACCATATGAATATGCTTCAACTAATATCGAAATTTATGCCGATAATAATTTAGTATTTACGGGAACACTTTCAAGGAATTCTGATATCAATCTATCACTCTCTACAAGGGAAGGAAAAAATATCCTCCGTGAATTGAAGCGAAATCGGAATATTTATGGAAGAGTGAAATAATTCTTGAATTTTATTTTACCTTATCTTTTAAAGGAAAGATTAAAAGAAAAAAATCTAAAAAAAACTCACTTTCTTAAGAGATTTTCAACCTTTTCGACAATTGGAATAAGCACTTTATTAATATCTTGATAAAATCTTAGATCCGCTCTATTGTCGTAGGGGGTTTTTCCCAAACTAAGAATAATTAGCCTTGCTCCATTTTTCTGAGCAATCGCTGGCATGTTTGCAGCAGGAGAGACCACTAACGATGAGCCGACCACAAAAAATACGTCCGCATTTCGAGATTTCATCATCGCCTCCGTTAATTCATCTTCAGGTAGTGGATCGCCGAAATTTACGATGCTCGAGATAAGTCTTCCTCCGCACTTGGGACATTTCGGCTGTCCCTTTCGTACTCGGTTGGTTCTATATCCTTTGCCCCAGGTTTTTTTATCCCATCCAGCCTCTTCGAAGGTAATCTTTTCATCGCAATGAAGGCACTTCATAAAATACATATTTCCATGTAATTCTGCCATTTTATCAAAAGGTATCCCGGATTTAGCGTGTAATCCATCGACATTCTGGGAGATAACGTAATCTAATTTGCCCATTTCCAAAAGATCTACAATTGCATAATGTCCCTTATTTGGTTTTACTTCATCCCAAGAAAGCTTTATTGTCGGTGGCGGTAATCCCTTATCCCGTCGGGTCCAAACACCATCAGGACCTCTGTAATCCGGCAATCCACTGTGAGTAGAAATTCCCGCACCGGTAAACAACACCAGATTTTCGGAGTTATAAATCCATCTCGCGGCTTTTTCAATCTTGTTTTCCAAGTTCATAAAATCATTATAAAACAGTTACTTAAAATGTAGACAAATCTCTACTATGAATAACACTTTGAAGTTATAAATATTTACTCCTTTTAAACAGAATTCTTATCAAACTCTCGTTTAATAAAGTCTAGAGTTTGAGTTATATTCATTACCATTTGCTTCATCTTTAATTCCTTATAGAGTTTAAACGCTCTTTGGATTAATTCAATCGATTTAGCATAATCCTTCTTATATTTATAATAAATTATTCCCAAATTATTGAGCGCATTAGCGATTCCCGCCTTTAATTCTAATTGCTCCATAATATTTAAGGCTTTCGTGTAATTTTTAAGTGTTTCTTCATAATTTCCTAAATCTCCTTGAATGCCACCGATATTTGTTAGTTGATTTGCGATGCCCTCCAAATTCTGCAAGGAACGTTCGATCATAAGAGCTTTTTTATAGATCTCAAGTGCCTCCTCAAGCCTTCCCTTCGCCTCGAAAATCGAAGCTTGATTTCCATAACGGATCCCTAAATACCTTTTCTCGCCGATCTTCTCACTAATCTCTATAGATTGATTGAAATATTTAAGGGCTTCATCAAACTTTCCTTTTTGACGATGTATCATTCCAATGTTATTTAAACGGGTAGCTTGTCCAGATAGGCCTCCCGTTTGACTATAGAATGTATAAGCCCCATTACATTTACTCATTGCTAAGCCATATCTCCCAGTTTGATTATAGACCGCACCCGTTGAATTTGCGGCGAGTGCTTTCATTCCCAAGTTTTGAATTTTTGACGCAATCTGATATGATCGTTCAAACTGTTGAAGGGCTTGCTGATATTGTCCGGCAGCGCGAAGTAGATTTCCAATTGTATTTAATTAATTGCTCATATCATCCAAATCCCCCAGTTTCTCGTCAATCTTAAGCGCATCAGATGCATAAGATAAAGCAATATTTAATTTACCCAGAGAATAATTTATTTCTGCAAGGTTATTATAGCAAAGAGCTTTTCGAAATAAATCTCCCTCTTTTTCTGCAATTTCTAGGGCAGTTTTAAAACTTTCCATAGCAACATCCATATTTCCGAGCTCTCGATAAATCGCGCCTAAGTTATTGAGGATAGAGAACTTTAGTATATTGGGCGTTTTCTCCTCCATTAATTCTGCTGCCTCAAGGGAAAACTTAAGAGCTTGTCTATAATCGCTTTGTTTTCTATAGACATCACCTATATTTATGAGAATTGCCATCCTTTCATAAGATTGGTCAGGGGATGTTGTTAAGTCAAGTATCTCCTCAAGTTTCTCAAGGGAATCATCATATTCGCCTTTTATAAGAGCAATCAATCCTAAAGCATTGATAAAATAGGTATGATTTTTCTTATTCTCTTCTTTTTTTGATAAATCTAACCCGCGTAAAGCAGTTCTTTCTGCTGAACCTATCACACAAGGTCATAATAAATTTCGTGGGCAAACCTATATTTTTTCGATTCAGAGGTTTTAAAGTGATTCTTTTCCAAATATTCGTGGAAACTAAAATAAGTTTGTGGTTTTTCTTCAATTAACCCGTTAAAAGATACTTTAAAGCTGGGAGCGAGTTGCTGTTTAACAAATTCAATAGTCTTAGCTTCTATTTTATAAGCATCTATTTTATTTCTCGCTGCCAATCTCATCAACTTTCTGTCTAATTTGGATAGTTTACCGGATT
>CAZDJH010000347.1:0-4898 GCA_964505645.1 uncultured archaeon
TATTTAAGAATATATTTACATAAAAATTGAATACAATTATATTATGTCTGAAAATGAAAATGAATGCGTACCTTTAAAAGAACGCGTACTCTTCGGTATATCAGCAATACCAGATCAAGCAACATATCAAGCATTTAGTCTATTGGTTTTTACCTATTATTGGACAGTAATTGGGCTTGGTGTTTGGGTATATCTTGGCTTTTTCATATGGACTGGGTGGAATATGATTAACGATCCTCTACTTGGAGCGTTAGCAGAACGAACGAAACAAAAGGGGAAATTAGGAAAGCGAAAATTTTACTTAATTGTGTCTATAGGTCCCTTAGCTTTATCAATGTTCTTCCTTTTCTTTGTTCCATTTAATACATCATCAAAAATCCCAGAGTTTGCATATTTCTTGGCAATAATTATATTGTTTGAGTTTTTTTACACCCTGTTTGATGTGAATGTGAATTCGGTTTTTCCAGAACAATTTCCCTCAGAAGAAAAGAGATCTCAAGTGAATGTTTTTGTTAAGGGATTTACTGTATTTGGCATTATGCTCGCAGCTGTAACTATTCTCGGCCCTCAAACTCCTAAGGGAACAACAACCGTCGCGGATTTAAAAGCACTATTTCCTATCTGGGGTATATATTTGGGGTTGATTACTGTTGCTTTTGCTATTCCCTTCATATTAAAAGGAATAAAGGAAAAGGAAGAATTAGAGAGTGATTTCGATAAGCGCCCTGGGTTCTTCGAATCCTTAAAGATTACCCTTACAAATAAAACTTTTGTCAAATTTGTCATAGCAAATACGATGATTTGGACAACATTCAATACATTAATTACAATTTTCCCATTATACTTTGAATATGTACTCGCCCTTCCCGAAAACTTAATGTTCCTAAAAACCGTTTCCTTAATCGCTGCATTATTAATAGCCGCCCTGATGTTACCATTTCATAAATGGTTAGGAGGAAAATTTGGGATGAGAAATGCGATAATGATAACGCTCGGTTTATGGATTGGCTTGCTCCTTCCCTACTTCTTTTTAGGTCCTGAACTAGGAATGATTGGAATCGTCTTAGGTTTAATTATTACGGCTTCACAAGGAATTGGGTTGGGGGGCGCATTATTCTATGTGGATATAATTCATGGGGATATTATCGATGAGGATGCACTAAATTATGGTGTGAAACGGTCTGGGGCGTTCTATGGAATAAACGCGCTTATTCATCGCATGTCAACGATTTTTACGATGCTAATTATTATGATCGCCTTTAGCCCAACGAACTGGTCGGGGGAATATACAGTTGTTGCAGGTATTAACGAGCTATTCGCCATAAAAGTTATAATATTCGTATTTCCCACACTTGCCAACATAGTTGCAATAGCATTTTTTGCGTGGTATGGACTTCATGGAGAAAGGCTGTATAAAGTCCGAGATGAGTTAAAAAAGCACCCAAAACTGTGCTAAACTGTGCTAATAATTTATTATTTTATTTTTTTTTTAACTGATAACAATTTGTTGAGGTTATTGTATATCCAATTTACTTGTTCAAAATTCTCGATAACCCCTTTAAAAATTCTTGATTTTCATCCTTAGTTCCAATTGAGACTCTAATATAACCGGGAGATAAGTAATGCGAAGCATCATAGACATAAATCCCCACTTCATTCAACTTATGAGCAATATGAGGGATCTCCGTCTTAAGTAGAAAGAAGTTTGCATTACTAGAATAAACCGTGATTTCTAATTTTTCAATTTCATTTTTAACGCGTTTCTTTTCTGCATTTAGGTTCCGGATTTTTTGTTGAAAATATTCTTGATGATTCAAAGCAGCAATCGAGCTCATCACGCTGGGATAAGGAAGCATCACATCCAAATTTTCTAATTTTTCTCTGATTGACTCCCCTGCTATTAAATAGCCTAAACCAACACCAGCCAACCCAAATGATTTACTTAAAGTTCGCAACACCCCTAAGTTCGGATATTTATTAACTAATGACGCCACGGTCCAATTAGAAAATTCGAAGTAAGCCTCATCAACTAATAGAATGAGATTCTCATTGGCGAGTAGTGATTTAACTTCCGATTTCGTGATAATTAATTTTCCTGTGGGATTATTGGGGTTATCGAGGAAAACTAAAGTCGGCTCATCCAGCTCCGTAACGATGAAGGAACTTGGAAATTTAAACTTGGGCGCGCTAAGCTTTACTTTTAAAACCGAAGATGTGGTGCTCTGGGTCGCATTTTGGATTATAATGAATGTGGGGTCTGCGATAATAATCTTTCGATTTTTAGAAAGTAAAAAGATTAATTCTTTAATTAAGATATCAGAGGCGGGGCGCAAGATGAGGGATTCCTTGGATATATGAGCATAATTTGCTAATAAGCTTACTAATTTATCAACCTTTTCTTGGGGCGTATAGCGATTTAAACGGTCTATGGACTTTTTTGCTTCTTTCAGTACTTCTCGAGGGGGTAAAAATGGTAACTCGTTTTTATCTAAATAGATGGGCCTCAATAAATTCACTTCACTTCGATTAGCTCTTTTTCATTATATCCGACAACAACTTTCACATATCCCCGCAACATCTTATCCGTATCTGCATCTCCAGTATCCACTCGCAAGCAGTTGAGCTCTTTTAACTTATTTGGTGTTGACAAAATTAAAATATTTTCCGTGCCAATTTTTTTAATAACTTCAGGAGTAAATTGCTTATTTCCGCGTCCAAAAATAAAGCCTTGACCACCAATGGGAGAAATGCAAATTTCGGCGCTCTCATACTTACTTAATATCACCAATATACCTTTTTCATTGACATCTTTCTCCAAAAGTTCTTTATTGTAGACGGCATCAATTCCTAATAGTGATTTAGTTATATTGAGCTCGTCTGAAATTGATTTCACCGTTGTTCCTGGCCCCAAAAAGTAAACTGTATCTTCTCTCATTTCTTCAATTACATAACGGGCAATGTCTTGCTTATTTTGAGATTCCGATTTTTTTTTCCCAGATCTTTTTTTCCCCCCTTGAATTAAGTTTTTTACTTTCGGCACTTTCAGATATCCGTATAATTTCGAATCGAGGGTATCTTCCCTAAAGGCATCCTCATCAATATCAAGAACCTCTTTTTCTTGCAATTCCGTACCCTGTAAAAAGCTTTTAAACAGATTATATGCCGCTTCTGGATTTACTGCGAAAATGGAGCTGAACATCTTAACCCCCGAAGGAATGCCAATTACAGGAATTTTCAAGCCAACAGCATCATAGATATCCCGAGCAGTTCCGTCTCCCCCGCAAAAAATGAGAATATCTATACAACTTTTCACCATTTCTTTCGCGATTTTTTTGGTATCGGCGGCGGTTGTTTCGCCACTTATTTCTCCAATAATTTCGAAATCTAGATCCTTTTCTTTAACATACTTCGCTCCCATATTCTTAGGGGCGACCAAAAACAAAATGTCCTGCATCTCTTTAATATGAGATAAAAAAGATCGTATTCTTTGAGGTGTCACAGGCTCAGCCCCTAATTCTACTGATCTCTTGTAAATCCCTCCGTCCGTACCCTTTAATCCCACAGACCCTCCCATACCTGCCACAGGATTCACTATCAACCCAACCTTTCTCATACTCAGCACAAATGATAATTTAATTTTTATTTTTATAAATGAAATGTAAAACTTAGCGAATACATATTCAAAATATCCGTCAACAATTAATGTAAAAATGCTTTTAATAAAAAAATGAAGATAAGTATTTAATTTAGTATAAAATTCGAAGTAATTGTAATTATTAAACGATTATTTTTCATAATAGAACCCATCTCGCTTTTTATACATTAGTCTTAGCGCTATTGGAATCAATAAACAAAAAGTCCCCTTAAAGATTGCCCTCTTTACCCTATTATTGTTTAAATCTATATACGACCCTTGCTTGTCCATTACGGTTTCGTTAAGATGATTCCAAGCTTTAAATATCTCTCTATAAAACCTATCGGGATCTAGTAGTTTTGTGGGCATATTGATTTGGATCCCATTTTTATCTGCCTTTAGCAATCTGCCATCTTTTATGTCAGCAGTGCTTTCCGCCCGAATCTTTACCTCATTTTCTTCGAAGAATTCGGGGTTCGCTAAATATACGGGTACCAATACATCCCAAATAAAGATATGGTCCAGTTTTTGGACTTTTTTATTTATCCAAAACTCCTCCTTAATCTCTTCTTGTATCCCATCGGGAAAGAATTGAATCTCTTGTAAGTGTTTCTTGCGGAGGGGTACTTGTTTACAAATGTGGCAATTAATTACGGTAATAGGACACTCTGCGCTGAGTATAGATAAGGCTGCGGGAAGGTCGTGTCTTAAATTCACGTCTTTCATCTTAATTCTTCCAACTTCTAACCGTTCCTTTGTAATACCCCCCATCAAGATTATTTCTCGGAGATTCTTAAAAAATTCTGGACTTTTTTTGTATGCTCCGTGAAGATTGGTTAAGGGGCCAAATGCTAACAAGCTGATTTCTCCAAGGTGGGAAGATGCCATTTCAGCCAAATATTCACTTGCGTCTGTTTCGGTGTCTCCTTTTTCGCTGGCTCCTTTTATGACTGGAATATCACTATTTCCAATTGCTTGAAGCAGATGATTTGTATTTCGATATACGCTTTTCACGGAAGAATTGCCAAATACCGTGGTGATCCCGATGATGTCAAAGTCTTGCTTTCCAAAACAGTAAAGAATGGCCAACCCATCGTCGTTCCACCGAAAGGATTGCCCTAAAGTGTTGTCCGTATCAATTAATATTTTTTTTGAATTCATTTAATTTTTTCTCCTATATCCATTCAATATGCTTGGATGTTTCATTCCTCATTTAAACCAATTATAAATTGGAAAAGGGGTCTGTCCTTCAGCCGGACATGCC
>CAZDJH010000348.1:0-4842 GCA_964505645.1 uncultured archaeon
AGGGGTTGTATTCAAGCCAAAGTTAAATAATTGCTTATAAAATTTCTTTGCAATATCCTTTTCACCTAAAGTATATGCTAATAATCCAAAAAAGTTCCAAATATTTGTAAACGCTTTGTTTTTATATTTTACTTTTAAAAACTTCGTTAAGTTATTATTAAAACACGAGTAGATTAGAAATTCAGGCGTGAGCATTACTTCCAAGTCTTTTTTCTTAATTGAATAGATGTCCGTAAGTAATTGTTTCATAAACCCCTCCATGAGAGGGGGCTTAAATTCTATAAGCTCATTATGCCCAAAGTATAGCTCTGGAATGACCACTTTTACCGATGGAAAACCGAGCCACCCGATATCTTTCATAAAAATATTCCAGTTATTAAAGCTACATAGACTGAGGATTGAATCTATTTCCTTTTTTAGATTAGTATTTGAATAGTCCCATTCTTCAAAATTACCTTTATCGCCTTGTAAAAAGATAAGTCCTTCACTCGGATAGAAATAATGGTGAGGGAATCTAAGTGAAATAAAGTAATTATAGGGAATGAACTCTGTGAGATGAGGGAATGTTTGATAAAGTCTTGTGGATTTTTTAAAATGATCTCTTATCCTGTTCAAATGCGCAGTAATTATTTCAGAAGTAGTTAGGTTATATTTGTTTCGCCCTTTTATCATAGAAAAACTTACTACTTGATTGAATTCAGTTAAACACCTCTCGACGGCAATATCAATCGATGTAGCACTTCCGACCTTCAGTTCTAAGAAATTGTTCCAATCTTCAAAATTAAAAAGCAGACCTACGACGGGAAGATTCTTTTTCAAGCTCAAATCTTTAATAGGAATCTCTATCCCATATTTCTCAATTTCTTGGATTATATCTCTATTTTTTTGAGAAAGCAGATCAATTGGAATCGTTGGGCATTTAACTCTTTCTATAACCACTTTCAAGGCAGAATATCTTTCGAATATTTCACAAGTTCCTTGAATAAAAGCCTCTTCGTAAGAATTTCCGGAAGAATATCCCGTCCCGTCAATGAGAAACGTATTGTCGAGGTGAAACCCTTCCATAGAAGGGAGTTTTATGAATCTGACATATTTCTTTTCCTTGGGCATCCATCTAGGTAAATAAGGATTATTATTTCGTCTGACTTCTCGCCGAAATGTTTGATTCTGAGTTATAATATCCTCTAAGAGGGCTTTATAATGGTTATAATGATAAAAAATTCTCTTCCGATAGGGGTTTTTTGAGAAAAAGTAACCCCCTTGCAAACGTTCCATTAGTTCCCCGCATGAACTGGCCTCTGCCAGCTCTTTAGAGGTCCCTTTACCACCGACAATTAGATATAAGTTATTATCGTTTTTTAAAATATCTAAAGCGGACCATAGGGAGGAATTATTGAAGGTGCTTTTGATTGTTAGATGATTCAAACTGAAATCTGTGCCTTTAAATAGCATCTTAAATATTTGTTGCGCGGAATCAAGAGTCTTTTTTGGAACGGAGCACTTATCCTTATACTTTTTCTCAGTATTCCTAAAGCCTTGAAATCCATTATATAGTAAAGATTTCATTATTATTTTGATAAAACATGTTTTTTATATTATGGAATTTAATATATTAATACCCCTCTTTTTAAAGACGACCTAATTGATATACCACGCGCCCTAAAGGTGTCGGTGCTTTCTCGCCCATTAATGGTAAAAAATTCCGAGAATAGAACCTATATTCCCAAAGATTTTTATGGGGCAAAATATTCATTTCAAAGGAGGAAGAAATTAAATTAAACAAAATAATAATACCTATTCATAATATAAATAAAAGTAAAATAATTTCAAATTTCTATAATTACATAAATCAAATCAAATTTTAAACCTCTAATAGCTAAAATGTTGTTAAAAAATAAAAATGTGGTTATAACCGGTTCTGGTCGAGGAATAGGACAGGCGGTGGCTGTGGAATGTGCACGAGAAGGTGCAAATATCGGACTAACCTCGAGAACACTTGAAGAATTGGAACAAAGAAAGGAAGAGATTTTGAAGATTAATCCTGATATATCGGTTTCTCTAAAGACCGCCGATGTAACGAATATTTCAGAGATGGAAGAACTATTCGAGTTTTTTCATGAGACATTGGGTAAGTTAGACGGGGTCATCGCGAACGCGGGCGTGTCAGGGCGATATGATACCCATAAGTTTACGTCTGATAAATTTTCACTAATTTTGGATGTTAATATTCTTGGAGTATTTCACACCTTTAAAGCTTCATATCCCTACTTAAATAAGGAAAATAAAAAGGATAAAAGTCGCTTTATTATCACCGGGAGTGCCGCATACCCCAATGCAATGCCTAAGTTTGCCGCCTATACAGCTTCAAAATATGCTGTAGTCGGATTTCAAAAAGCCTTAGCGATGGAATATAGGCGGGAAAACATCAATTTTAGCATGATTTTGCCGACAATGGTAGACACTCAGCTCTTAAGAGGAGATAAAGCGGGTGATGGTAATGCACCCCCAAACATGCTTGCTCCAAACGAATTAAATAAGTATTACCTTTTCTTGCTCTCCAAAGATGCCAATAGGGTAAATGATGAGTTAATTTTTGTCAATCAATTTGAACAATTAATACACATTCTTGAAGATATTCCTAAAGACCATAAAGAGAGTTGGAATGCATTGAAGGATTATTTAGAAGCGAATCAAGAGACCTTATATGATAATGTTAAAGGACAGAGAAGACTGGTAGAGTTCCTTTTGGAGCGAGGATATTAATAAAATCATCTTTTTAAAATATATACAATAAATTTATAAGATTAACAAGATATAAAATATTTAAACTAAATAGATATAAGAAGGAGATCCCTATCAAATTTCCTATAAACAGATTATTTGATTAATATGGTTCAAATTAAAGATAACGAAATTTATATTAAGATTGTATATTGGGGCATGTATGCTAGTGGTAAAACCACAATTTTAGATACTTTATACAGCTTAGCAAAGGAAAAGAAAAAAGATATTGTCCCAAAAGAAAATCTGACTAAAATAGAAAGCTCAAGTGGCTCAACATTATATTTTGATAAAGGGATCTTCCAATCTAAGAAGCAGAAAAGAGTTTATTATATCGTATATACCGTTGCTGGGCAGAAGAGTTATTCCAAGCTTCGAAAAAAGGTATATGAGGGGGTTGATGGGATTATTTTTGTTGCCGATTCGCAACGCAAATACATTGACGAAAATATAGAATATTTAAAAGAGTTAAAGTCGGTCGCCACAAGCAAACTTATTGAAGAAATCCCCTTAATTGTAATGCTAAATAAGC
Source organism: uncultured archaeon (assembly GCA_964505645.1). GTDB lineage: Archaea > Asgardarchaeota > Lokiarchaeia > Sigyniarchaeales > SOKP01 > TEKIR-8. The sequence continues at coordinate 3,314 of CAZDJH010000348.1, forward strand.
AAGACTTAAGTGATGCAATAACCACTGATGAATTTCAGAAGATTTTGCAGGAGGAAAAGCTGTGGTATGAGGAAAATAGTCCCTTATCCACCTGGAATCCACGGGTTTTCCCCACATGTGCCTTGCCCTCAAAAGCACGAAATATTTATAAGGCCTTCTACGAATGTTCGAGAAGGACGGTACTTTATCAAATTTACGGGGATGGAAGAGCTCCTAACAAGAGCAAAACGGCAAATTCTCTTTTATTAGAGCTTATTGGAGATTAACGGGGACAATTCTTCTTTTGGAGGCTTAGTTATTTTTATACTATTTGATAATTTAAGTTGCCCTCTATAGATATATCTTCTAACAAGAGCTTTAAATGAATCAAAAATCCTTCCAGTGAGATCTGATTTCTCTTAAACCTTGAATTAAGGTGTTTAAGTAAATAATTGGGAGTGAACTTGATAAACCTTACATCAGTAAGGAGGAAAATCCAGCCTCTCATCTCGTAAATAAATTGGTGCTCTAAAAGCTCATTTAATAGATCTTCATTGTTATTTAAGATATTGAGAGACTCAGAAATGGGTAACGGGTTATTTCTTAGTGTTTTTAATAGCAAATAGACATTTTTATTGAGGAGAAACATAATAATTAGATTAATATTTCTCTCTTGAGCACATTCATAATTGTTGAAGAAATTAATTAGTGATTGATCGTAGGCTAGAGTCATCCTTTCCTTTTCCTTGTTCTCAAAGTCTTGAAAAAAACTTAAGCGATTTTTGGGGGGTAGCCTAATACAGAAGAGGTCTTTAAGTAAAAAATAATAATCTTTTTCCCCCGAGATGTTCTTTTTTATAATTAAATCTTCACGGATAAATGACATTAAGATTAAATCAATATTGATTGTAGAAAATCCGTGTTCATATTCTAATATGTTGATGAGATCGGTTTTAGAAATGACTCCTTTCCTAAAAATCTTTAGCGTTATATGCTTAATCTTATCCCGAAAAAAATTCAAAAGGTTTTCTTCTTTTTCCAACTTCAAATAATTTTTAATAGAAGAATAGACCTCGGAAATGAGTCGCGTAATTTGGTCCGTTCCTATCAATTGAATTAAATTCTGGGAGATATTCTCAAATAGGTCGGGATAATCATTAATAATATCATCAATCTTCGCCTTTTTATCGTACACGAGTACCAAAAAATAGATTTCGTTCTTAAATTTCTGAAAAATTGAGACCAACTTCTTATCCAGTTCTTTTGGGGTGAATTCAATCATTTTTTTCTGTTTATGAAGTTCATGCTTGGTCCACATTTCAAGAAAAAGAGATTTTGGAAATTCATCCTTTACAGGTGGATAACTTATCATCTTTTCAGGGCCCTTCGACTTATCCCAATGCACGATTATGATACGCTGCAGATATTTAACCCCCTTACTGGTTTTATTTATATATATTTTATACTCGATTAAATTTATATTAATATTCTTGAGCTTTTTTTTAAATTAGCACTCAGCTTTTTTGAATCCTTTTTTATAAATTCATTAG
>CAZDJH010000349.1:0-4825 GCA_964505645.1 uncultured archaeon
AAAAATTGAGTTTTTAACTTTGATTCTTCCATAATAGTTCTTTGGTTGATATATTTTAAATGATTTAAAAATTTAATTTATAACATTCATTTTTCAAATCATATTAAAATAAATTTTTGAGAAATATATTATGGAAAAAAGAACTCTAAAAGAGATTAATTTTAAAATCGAAAACGGGGAAGCGACGGTTCTAACGGTACAAGAAGTGATTGATAAAATAGATGTTGGCGAAGGACTTGGTTTTGGGGATGTTGATGTGGTAACTACCGCAACAAAAGCATTAATGTCGGGTATTTCGGGAATCTTTTCATTTAGATTGACGCCTCCAAAGAAAGTGAGGAAGTTTGATGAGGTAAGTATGAATGGGATACCTGGATATCCGGGGCCTTGTCCTAATGAATTTTTAGGTATTATAGATTTAATATTGTATGGAACAGCAAAAAGTAAGACTCGTGAAAATTATTCTGGGGGGATGTTATTCCGAGATCTAGTTGAAGGAAAAACCATAAGAGTGTTGGCTAAAAGTGTTGAAGGATTAGAGATTGAAAAGAAACTAACTCTTGATGATTTCCAGTTTGCAAGATTAATGGGTACAAGACAAGCTATTCGAAACTATTTTGCAATGGTCAATCCAACAGAAAAAGAGGTCGAAACAATCTTTTCCGCGCTTCCTCTGAAAGGAAATTACTCGGAATTGACTTTTTCAGGAACAGGAGCATTAAATCCGTTCCAAAATGATCCTGAAGCAAATGTACTCGGAATTGGAACAAAAATCCTGGTAAATGGAAGAGAGGGCTATATTATCGGACCTGGGACTCGGAATGATAGACTCAAACCCAACCTGCAAACCATTAGTAATTTTAAAGGAATGAAACCAGAGTATATGGGTGCCTTTAAAACCTCCTACGGTTTTGAGAGCATTTGTTCTATTGCTGTCCCCATTCCAATATTAAATGAGGATGTTTGGAATAATATTATAAAATCTGACAAGGAAGTACCGCTAAGGGTATTAAATGTGGTAGGAAGATTTGATGTAGGAGAAATCACTTATGGAGATGTATGGGATAATAACTTTTTTGTTGATTATGATCCAGAAAAATGCAAGGATTGTGAATTGGAATGTCCCGTTACGGGAAAATGCCCAACAGGCGCATTTAGTCGTGAGACCGGCATAGATAGAGCCCGTTGCTTTAATTGCGGTACATGTTCTATTGTTTGTCCTGAGGACGCATTTAAAGTAGATCTTAAGAGGGTTAATATGAAATTAAAAAATATTACGAAAAATCGGGAAATTCCCGTTGTTTTAAGACAATCTGACCGATATGGAGCAATACAACTGGCAAATAAATTAAAAAAAATGATATTAAGGAGAGAATTCATAATAAAAGAACCCACTGGGAAGTTAGAGTTCTACCCGAAAGTATACTAAACTTAAATTAAAAAAATGAGTGATAGTTTGAAATTAAAGAAATTCGACCAGATAGGAATTGTAGTTAGGGATATTGAAAAAGCAGCAAAATTTTATAGGGATCTTTTTCATTTCCGTGGAAAAGTTAATATTGTTGAGCAAGGCGCTACAGTAACATGCCGAGGGGAAGAGGGTGAGTATAAGATGAAAAAGATCATGGACTTTTTTGGGGATAAACAATTAGAGATTGTAGAGATTATAGAATCTAACGGACCAAACCTCTATACCGAATTCTTAGAACAAAACAGAGAAGGTCTACATCATTTAGGAATCTATGTCAAAAAGGCTGAAGAATATATCAATAAATTTATGGGTTTATATAATGTAAGTATTGCTCAAGTTGGCCATGTAGGGAAGTTAAGATTTACATATTTGGATACTAGGGCGATTCTTGGATATTATGTGGAGCTTATAGAATTTTAATTTCTCATCTTTATAGCCTTATTATTATCTTAAATTAATTTCTTTTTTTCTTAAATGATATTAAAAAACTTTATTTTAAGCTTATAATAATATAATAATGTATAATTATGACAAATAAAGATGAAATAAAAACTGGCGGCGACCTAGTGGTCAAATGCCTGTTAAATGAGAATATATCTAAAGTCTTTGGCATAGTTGGCGGTGAATTGCTAAGAATTTATGATGCCATTGAACGATGGGGGCGTGAAGAGGGAATTGAGACGGTGATGATGAGACATGAACAAGCGGGTGGGCACGCAGCAGATGCTTGGGCGCGCGCAACTGGCGATATTGGGGTCTGTCTCGGTACTGCTGGCCCAGGTGTGACTCATCTTGTTCCCGCAGTAGCAGCCGCAGAAGCAGACTCGATTCCATTACTAGTTATCGGAGCTCAAATTGCCAGAATGTTTGACGATACGGGCATATTGCAAGGTGGATTGGATCAAATGAAATTAATGGAACCAATTACAAAAGCCCAAATCTCTGTTGAAGAACCCTATGAAATTCCTAAAGCCGTACAAAAAGCTATGAAAATTGCTATGTCGGGACGGAGAGGTCCAGTATTTTTGGAATTTCGTGAGACCGCTCTAGTAAGGGAAGCAAAAGAGAAATATTTAAAGGATGTATGTTCTCCAGAAAAATATCGACCAATTAATAGACCTATTGGGAACCCAGAACAGATAGAAAAAGCGGTGGAACTCTTGGAAAGCGCTGAAAGACCATTGATCATAGCGGGTGGAGGATCTATAGCATCAGGGGCCTCAGAAAGCTTAACAAAACTATCACAAACTTATAGAATTCCTACAGGTACGACTATTAATGGAATTGGAAATATATCAATTGACCAAGATACTTATGTTGGCTCATATTTAACAACTAATACGTTTCGAACAGCAGCTTCCAAATCGGATTTAGTTCTTTCATTTGGTGCAAAATGGGATTATACTTTACTTTATGGCGCTCCGCCGGTGTGGAATCAAAGCCAAAAAATTATTCAAAATGATATCGACCCCGAAATGATTGGAAGAAATCGACCCGCTGATGTACCTCTAATAGGAGATGCCACAGCTGTAATTAATCAAATTCTCGCTAAAATGGAAGATTCCCTTTCTAAAGAAAAAATAACAGAATGGAATGAATGGAATGAGCAACTAAAAGAATTAAAGGAAGCAGATAAAAAAACAATTCAAAAAATATTGAAATCCGATAAAAGCCCTATGAAACCCCAGCGATTATCCTATGAAGTTTTAGACTTTATTAAGCCGGATACTCAATTAGTTTTGGACGGAGGAGATATTGTAGTCTTTACTTTTGGATTATTAAGTAACATAGAAAGGAAACCCAGAAGTACATATTATCCCATTTCAATGGGACACCTCGGAACAGGAATTCCTCACTCTATTGGCGCCCAGCTCGCTAAACCCGATAAACAAGTTGTGTGTCTTACTGGTGATGGAAGTTTCATGTTTAATGTCCAAGATTTAGATACAGCAGTGCGTTTAAACTTGCCCATAATAATCGTTGTAGCGAACAACAGTGCATGGGGGATGATAAAAAGCAATCAAAAAAATAATTTGGGCAAACGCTATTGCGATGTCGATTTCCCCCGGACAGACTATGCAGAAATCGCCAAAGGATTTGGCTGTTATACAGAAAAGGTAAAGGATCCCAATGAGATCCAATCAGCTATGAGACGAGCAGAGGACTCTGGAAAGCCTTCCGTAATTGATGTGGAGATAGCTTTTGAAACCCCTCCTGCGATGAAGATAATCGGCCTTTACAAGAAAAGTAAAGGATTATTTGAAAATCCCTAAGTATTTTTCATATTTTTTATTTTTTTATAGATATATGTTCAATATTACGTACAAGTAGATGCAAAATTATCCAAATTAGAAGAAATTAAAATAAACATAAATATTAAAAAAATGAATTTAAAACGAGAGGATATTCTATGGTAAAAGATATGTATCTAGAAGGTAAAGTTGCGCTCGTGACGGGTGCTGGTAGTGATGGATTTGGGCGTCAAATGGCAAAATCATTCGCATCAAAAGGAGCCAATTTAGTATTAAATGATATTGACGAAGAAGGGTTAAAAAAGTCTAAGGAGATTATCCAGAATGAATATGATGTCGCAGTTAAAGTGATTAATGCTGATATTTCAAATGTGTCCCAGATGAAGAAAATGGTTGATGAAGTCTTCGAGACGTTTGATAACGTCTATATATTAGTTAATAACGCCGGCATCTCGGGAAACCTTAAGAGCTCATTAAAGACAAAAGAGAAAACCTATGATCAGGTCATGTCCGTGAATGTAAAAGGAGCTTGGAATGTGACAAAGGCTTTTTATAGGAACATGAAGCGCCAAAAGGACTTTAAACCAGTTCGAGGAAAAATAATTAATATCGCTTCATGTGCGGGTACCCAAAATGGTATTAATCCCTTTATTGGTATATACAGTGCAAGTAAGGCTGCTTTAATTGCATTTACAAAACTCTGGGCTCTTGAGTTAGGCCCCAGTAATATCACGGTAAATGCAATTTCTCCTGGAGTATTCTTAACACCAATATATAATAATGACCCGAAACTGATCAGACAATTTTTGGACTCTCGAGGGGTCAAACTACCCATAGATAGAATCGGAGAGTCACAATGGGTAGCGGATGTTGCCCTCTTCCTTTCATCTCCCTCTGCCAACTATATAACAGGACAAAACATCATTCTCGATGGGGGAATGACGGTATCAATTAATAAATTATAATTTTTCTATATTTTTTATTATTTCGTACTTTTTATAATAATTAAGTTAACTGATAGTTTTAATTGGGAGAAAGGTTTAAGTTTCTTCATTAAATAAAAAAAAAAACACCTTAGTATTTGATCTTTTTTAAGGCTTCT
>CAZDJH010000350.1:0-4802 GCA_964505645.1 uncultured archaeon
CTTAACTTTTTATTCAATATTCATTTACTATAGATGAATTGAATATTAATTGAAAAACATGTTTGAAGAATTAAAGGAACTATTCAAGAGTAGTACCATCCAGCCCACCTTCGAGTTAGTACATATAATACTAGCACTCTTCCTCTTTGGAGAAAACCCAGAAGGTATAGGAAGATATCGACTGCGAAAAAATCTCCTCATTGGCTCCGGTACATCCCGCTCATTGGTTAAAAAGTTAAAGGAAAAGGTTAATTTTATTACCGTAGTGGAAGAAAATATACGGAAGGGGCATATCCTTACAGAAGAGGGAGTAGCATATCTTAAAAAAATCAAGAAAAAAATCCCACTACTGGAAAAGGTTGAACCTAAAAGCCTGAAGGATATAATAATTAATAGGGAGGGAATTCACGCCTATTTTTGCTTGATTAAAGATGCCGCCGATTATGTAGAGAGCGGGATTGAACAGCGGGATGCCGCAATAAAACTGGGGGCATTTGGGGCGACTTGTTTGTTATATGACGGGAAAGACTTGCAATTCCCTTCAAGCTCAATTCCTCCGCAAGATTCGGAGGAGTTAAAATTAAGGCCTTCTATAAAAAATTATTTTGAAATTAAAATCAGCAACCAAAATGCAGAATTAGAGAAAAACGATGTAATCATCATCGGGTTAGGGGAATCTTCCGAAAAGGCCCGGTTGGCGGCGTTGAATTCTGCGCTGACCTTAATAAAGTAAAGGATTGAAAGATAGTGTGAAGAATATGAGAGAAGAAAGGGATATTAAATTAATCATAACTCCAGAGATATTTAAGCAAATGGTCCAATGTGTAGAAAAAGCCACACCAAATGAGGCGTGCGGGTTTATTTTCGGAAAGGTTAGGGAAATTGAAAACTCGGAGCGGAAAGGAGATTATTTTTACTTTTACATAGGAAAAGAGTTTGAGTGCATCGAATCAGATAGAAAAAGCCCCGTTGCCTTTATAGTGAACAACGAAGAGAGGCTCAACGAACTCTACGAAAAAACACGAGAAAATGAGAATCTGAATTTAATTTCCATCTTTCATTCCCACCCATCGGGGAATTATCCAAGTGGAGCAGATGAGCGAAATATGAAGCGGCTCAACAGGAAGGAATTAATTACGGCAAACGCAATCTGGGTGATTATGGACGCATCAAATAAGGAGTTAAATGGATTTTTGCTATTGAATGATGAACTTCTCCATATTGCTATAAATATTAAAGAATGAGCAGAATTCTCAATAAGGGCGTAATTAAAGTTTTTTCAGAAAAACTTAAAGATTAAAACCTTAAATTACAAATTTGAATTACTTTTCATTAATTATTGCTTTAAATTCTTCCAAATCCGCAATATTTTGAAAATCTTTTTCATCTTGTGCATTCTTTTTATATTGCGGGTTAAGGGCGATCGCATTTTGAAGGTATTTTAAAGCATATTCGACATTTTTTTGAATACTGCATACACATGCAATATTATAGTGAGCTACATCGTTCTCGGGATTAGCCTTGAGCGCGTTCCTATATTGGCTCAAGGCATTTTCGTAATCTTCGCGTTTATAGGAGATAACTCCCAATATATTCAATAGATTGCTTTTTAAATTCGGGTCCTCGTGGAGTTCCAAGGTATCAAATGCTTGGCTTATATATTCCTCTGTGCTTTTAAAATCCTCGTTATAGAAGTAATTTATAGCTAGATTTTGCAAGTGTATGAGCTTTGCTTCAGAATCCCCTATTTCAGAGGATATTTCCAATGCGTTTTGAAAATTTTCTATAGCATTTTCATATTCACCCAAAGTTTGATATATCAATCCAATATTATTGTAAGAAATATATTGGGACGGTTTATCGTTAAGTTTCTGACTTATATTCAGCGCCATTTCAAAATAGGGCATTGCATCTTCATATTTCTGTTGATTGAACTGGTTAATTCCTAAGTTAATATAGAGGTTTTGTTTTTCAGAAGTGTGCTCCGATTCTTCATGGGCACTATAAACCTTGAGTGATTTCTGGAAATAGGTATCTGCATCTTCAGGACTCCCAGACTTCATATAAATTTCTCCTATGTAAAGGAATAGGGACCCCTTCCCCCTCTCATAATGTACCTCGTTATATAATTCTAATGTTTCTAAAAAGTATTGCAATGCTTCTTTATATCTACCAATTTCATAATGTATTAAACCAATATTATAAACCGCGTGTGCTTTCTCCAATATGGCTCCAATATTCTCGGCAATTTCAATGGATTTTTTATACATATCAATGGCACTCACATATTCTTTCTTCCCAATATAATAGGTTCCGAGATTTGTATTTGCCAAAATCATACCCGGTTGATTTCCAGTCTCTTTAATGATCTCTAAAGCGGGCTTTAAATATTTATAGGCTTTATCGTATTTCCTTTGTGCCAAGTATACTGTTCCTATCCTGTTGAAAGCCTTCCCAATGCCATCTTTGTAGCTGATTTTCTCACTTAAGTCTAAAGCTTTATTGAGATGAGCCAAAGCTTCATTATATTTTCCTTGATTACGATTATTCCCTCCTAAAATAAGACAGGTTGAAACTAATCCTCTATAATAACCCAATTCTTTTCTGATCTTTAAAGCTTGTTCGAGATATTGGGTTGCCTTTGAAAATTTACGGAGATCGGAATATATCCCACCAATATTGTTTAAATTAACCGATAGTCCATATAAATTGCCTAATTCTTCATTAATTTTCAAAGCTTTTTCGTAATTCTTTATCGCCCCGGGAAATAGACCTCTTTTCTTATAGATTGACCCTTTCGTCGTAAAAATTTTGGCTTTTTTTTCGGGATCATTTTGGACTTCTTCCAAGGCTAAAAGACCATCCAAAATCTTCTCAGCTTTATTAAACTCACCGAGATTAGAATATACTAAACTCATATTAATAAAGCCAGTAATTTTATTTGCTATAACTCCTAATTCTTGGTCAATCTTATATGCTTCTTTAAAATATTTTAATGCCTCTTCATTGTTGCTTTTATGGTGATATCCTAATCCTAATAAATTCAGAAAATGAGAAATTTCGGCACGACTTCCTTTTTCTCTTGCACGTTTCAAGCCTTTAGATGCAATCCGTATGATATTGTTATATTTACTGAAATTAAGATAAATACTGGCTGGTATTGATAATTTTTCTATTTCCGTTGGAGAGGGGAGATGCTCCTCTATCCAGACTATTGGGTCAATTTCGAAGGGATCCTCCATTTCCTCAATATTTAAACCTAATATCTCCTTAATGATCCGAGAGGTGTTCACATTTACTCTATAGATATTCTCTATATGTCCCATTAAATAAATCTCGGTCAGTATCTCATTAACCTTATCATCATCAATCGGATTTTCAATCGTCGTTTGGTCAATTTCATACAAATGTTCTTGCCCATTGTCATCGGGTTCGTAATTTATCCACACTACCCTCTCTAATTCCTTCAAGATCTTTAAAGTAGGAACAATATCAAAATCATCGCTCCCAGAATACCCCATCACGACTAAAGTCCGCCCCTTAGCAATGTTCTCGAATAAAGACTTTTTGTAAGGCTCGATCTGGAATACATCCAAGCCCTCTTTATTGGAGCCAAAAGCTTGAATAGTCGCAATGAGAGTTTCCTTCGTTTCTTCTTCGTTTATGATGTTCTTGGTTGAGCCGTGAATTTTATAGAGTGCTTTAATGTTCTTTTTTACTAATGAATTAGGGTCATCATTCGTTTTAAAGTCTGCTTTCGTGATAACCACCCGTATTTGATCGTCGGGAATCCCTTTCTGTTTGAGCGCGTACTCAATGAGGAAATCAAAATTCGTAGTCATGACAAAATGGCCCTTTTCTATCATATCTGCGAGGAATAAGTGTTGGAGGTTCGGTTTATCACATTCACCATAAAAATCAATAATTTTTAAGTCGCTGTCCAGATAATCTCGAAGTGTCTCAATTAAACCTTCAAACCGCAAGTCTTCGAGATTTAAGAGATTCTCAATTTCAGATTCGGCGCAGCAATATTTTATAATTGATTCCATCATCGCTTGACCCGCCGGAAGGCAAGAGGGTGGGTCTATTGAGCACCCCGCACCCACTAAAAAGGTGAGATTTGGCCCTTGCGTGAAAAGATCCTTTATAGAGGTAACTTTATTCATATCCACGACTATTAATTTTTTTTGAATATATTAACCAATATTTGGATTTGATTCTATTTATATTTTATATTTAAATTATTGCTGAACCTAACTTAATCCAAATGAACCTAATGAATTTATTTTTTAATGAATTTATTTTTAGAATAAGTATTTACCTGGAATCGAAAAAGAGAAAAAAGTTTATTGAATCTGGGTAAAGCCGTTCTCGTCTATTACGCATAGTTGGATGTCGTAGCCTGAAGCTATATCCCGTTTTCGGGAGCTACTAATTGTGGTCTTCATTAACTCGACACCCTCTTCCTTTGAGAGCTCTTCTTTCCAGTCCGATTCGAGCACACCCAATGCGAATGTTGACCCGCTTCCGAAGGACAGAAAATTGTCACCCTCGAATAAGGTTCCCAAGAGGTCTATTCCGTACAGTTTCCCTTCTTTATCACTCATGCTGTAGCCCCCTACGATTATCATTGCAAGATAATAGGAACGACCGCTGTAAAGAATATTTCTCGTTACATTTGCGATGTACTTGTCCGATGAATATATCATCAAATGGGATGCGAATGGGGTTCTGCGCAAGGATTTCAAGGGCGAAAGCGGACACACACCGCACTGGCTGGAGCACAAGATAGCATCCGCACG
>CAZDJH010000351.1:0-4778 GCA_964505645.1 uncultured archaeon
AATATATAAAAATAAATAGTATAATTGAAATATTATGTCAAAAAGTAAAACAAAAGCTCAGCAAAAACAACCACAAGAACAATTAAATATCACTCCAATACGAGAGATTGCCCAGACAGTGCTTTCCGAAGTATCTCGTGTGATTGTAGGGTATGGTGACATCCTCCAGAAATTGTTCATTTCGCTGCTTGTGAATGGACATGTTCTTTTGGAAGGGGTTCCCGGGCTCGGAAAAACGGTGATGGCGAAAACATTTGCCAACACTTTGGGTATAAGCTTCCGTAGAGTTCAGTTTACGCCCGACCTTCTCCCCGCAGACATTACGGGTACGAAGATTTTTTCACAAGAACAAGGCAAGTTTGTCTTGCAAAAAGGCCCCCTCTTTGCGAATGTTGTTTTGGCGGACGAAATAAATAGAAGTGCTCCAAAAACACAAGCTGCATTATTAGAGGCGATGGCCGAACGACAGATTACGATTGAAGGGCAGACTTTAGAACTTAAGAAGCCTTTTATGGTTATTGCCACAGAAAATCCTACAGAAATGGAGGGGACATATCCGTTGCCCGAGGCACAAATAGACCGGTTTCTGTTTAAACTCTGGCTTGATTATCCCGAGGAGGAAGATGAAGTGGAAATAATGCGACGTCAGTTATCAGGGGCAATGCCCCAAGTTAATCAAGTAACCAACGCAAAGAAAATAATTGCCGCCCAGGACTTGATTAACCAGGTCTATATCGACGAAAGAATACTCAAGTACGTAAAAGACGTCATTCTCAAGACCCGAAACCATCCACAAGTTCAAATGGGTGCTGGTCCGAGGGGGTCCCTCGTGCTAATGAAATGTTCCAAGGCAAGGGCCGCCATGCTCGGTCGTGAATATGTTACCCCTGATGACGTGAGATCCTTAGTTATTCCTGCCCTAAATCATCGGATAATGTTAAATCCGGAGGCAGAACTTGAAGGGCTTGATGTAAAGTCGGTGATCAAAAACATTTTAGAAGAAGTCCCCATACCTATATAGAATAAATCGAAAAAAACCAAGAGTGATACACAATTCTAGGAGGAAAAGGAAGAAAGCTAATTGTATTAGGATTATTTTTTTTAACCGCGGGCTTTGCATTTCTGAATTATTTTCTAATCTATTTTGGGGTTATATTAATTTTAAGTTCAATCATTAGCCTTCCCTTATTCTATTATCAGATGAATGCGGAGGAGTTACGGGTACATAGAGAATTTGACAAAGAGAAAGTATTTAAGGACGATTTTGTCCATATTAAGGTCATTATCGAGAATACCGGGAAACATAACTTTGATTTTATTGAGGTTAAAGATTCGTACAGTCCGGAACTATTCAGGTTAATATTAGGGGAAAATTATATATCCACCCGTATAGGTCCTAAAGAAACGATCATATTTTCCTATATCCTTGAGCCGAAGGTACGCGGGACATATCCCTTGGGGCCATTGTCAATGACGGTGAGGGACCGGTTAGGCTTTAATTCGATCGAAAGCGTAATTCCAAATAGTATCACAGACATTCTCATATATCCTCCCTACGAAGATATAAAAAGAATAGAAATATTGGGCTCAAAACGTTCATTACAACTAAATTATGGAGCACAAAGGTCCAAACAAAAGGGCTTGGGTTCCGAATTCTATGCCATACGCAAGTATGTCATAGGCGACCAATTTCGATTAATTGATTGGAAGGCAAGCGCACGGATACAGCAATTAATCGTGAGGGAATTTGAAAGTGAGCGGACTATTAGTGTAATGATTATTGTGGATTCTTCAAACTCGATGGCGGGAGGGGCTATAGATAACACAAAGTTTGAATATGCTATCAGAGCATGTATGCTGTTAACTAAAATTGCCTTGACACGAAAAGATAGTGTGGGGTTATTTTCCTTTTCTGACAAGAAAAATTTTCGATTCCTTGAACCAGACAGCGGGGATGATTATTTCTACCGCGTTTTAGATTTCGTGGCAACGATAAAGCCGGAAGGAAAATGCAAAATTTTTGAGGCGATGGATTATTTAGTCAGAAGATACCAAAAACGGAGTTTAGTCTTTTTAATCTCCGATTTGGAAACAGATTCGAAGATTATTTCAAAAGCAGTGAAAAAATTAATCCCCTTCGACCATACCATTATCATTATAAATCCATTCTCTCCTTGGTTTGAAATTCATGAAGTAAATTTATCCTCAACGGATAAAGCCCTCGCCGAAGCGATAGCAGAGGAAATGATGGAACATATCCTTAGAATTAACCAAGAAGTAAAACGGATGGGGGCCCGGCTAATAAACGTAGGTCCAGATAATATGATGAATGAAGTAGTTCACCAATATCTGGACGCGAAGAAGAAGGGGAAAGCTTATTAAAGAGGTGTAAAAAGATAGCGCGATATTACTTATATATTCTCAGGATTTTAAATACGGTATTATTTATGTTCATCTTGGTTTTATTTCTAAATTTATTTGACTTAAATTCGGTTCTTGTTACGTCTGAAAATAATTTGGTTTTAATTGAGGTACTTGAGACGCTAAGAAATCTGTTTAACTACGTTCTCTTCGGTCTTTTGACCGGAATTGTATTACTGTTAAATTTATCATTCTATTATGGATTTATGTGGTTTATTAATCCCACATTTTTTGACGTTCTTATTTCGTTTTCCAATCAGTTTTTGGGGATTTGGTTTGCATTTCCAGATGGCACTACGCCCACTTTATTTAGTACTCCCATTCTGATAATTAACGAGTTATTAGGCTTAAGCGTGGAGCTTTATTTACTTATCTTTTTTATATTATTTCTATTATCGATGTATTTCATGATTAAAGCAATTTTCCAAAGCGACCCAGAGAATAACCTTAAAGCGATACGATATTTGGTTTTGATGATCATAGTGCCCCTCATTATTTTTGGATTTATCGATATGCTAGAGCTTTTTAATTTAAAGGATATCGTTAATGCATTGATGATTCCGCTTGGGATTAATTTGGATGAATTGACGGATCCGTTAAGCCCCTTATTCAACCAAATACCGATAAATGATGTTTTTAGCTTTTTTAGTAGTTGGGTGACCCTATTTGCCGTCTTAGGTTATGCTTATTTGGAATTTGCGTTCCAGATTAATTATATTGACTTGGTAACCAATCCATCTTTGAGAAGAAGCCGACGATTAGAGGCACAATTATCTCTTTTGAAAAAGGAATCCGGAAGTATCACTGCTAATGTTGAAAAGATAAAGGAAGAAGCAGAAAAGAAAAAGGAAGAGATGGGTTTAACAGAGAAAGAAGAAATAACTAAATTTCTACGTCAAAAAGAGGAAAAGCTTTCCTATATTAAGGAAATGATTGAAAGAAAAAAATTAGAAACGGAAGAGGAGAAGCTTATCCAAGCAGCTTCAAAAACACGAAGATTAGGAAGATATGTAGAAAAATTAATTCGCCAAGACCCTGAAGCAGAGGAAGGCCTTACCGCGAGCTCTTCCGCCCCAAAAACAAAGAGTCTTATATTTTCCACGGTCCTTGATTCCGCCTTTAGGATAACAATATTAGTAATACTAAGTTTTATTATAATTCATCCCGAACTATTCCTTCAATTTCTTCCCGCTGCAATCACGGAAAGTATAGCCATGCAGTCTCCAGAAGTGATTATTTTATTATTAATTCCTATTATATTGCTTTTCCCGATAATTGCAAAAACTATTGGTTATATTAGGCAGAGAAGTTTGATAATACAGATAAATCAAGAAGAAAAGGTACAAGAAATATATGCTTCGGTTGGAGATTATGTAAAGAAGGATGAAGAATCAGAGGGGGCTGAGGCAGAGACCACCGGGGAACAACCAGAAGTTGAAGTTGAGGAAGCCACTCCTTAATTTCTCTATTTACTTTACTTTTCCTATTATAGATTTTATAGGTTTATATGAAATTATAATATTATAAATCTATAACATATTGAGCAAGACGTTTTTTTTTATTTACATCAATCATTAAGGTATCAAAGGTATAGATGTTAATTCCAAGTTTATTTTCTATTTGCTTTTGATATTTTTTATCCCTTATGTCAATAATAAAATTCTCTAAAATATCATTATAAAATTCGGCTACTCCAAAACAAGAGACTTCTAATCCTTTCCATCTCATTAATTTATCAGCTGGACCCTTTACTGTTGTTCCTTCGATAATGGGACTAATCCCAAACACTTTATCTTTTACTTTTTCCAGTGAATTCTTAATTCCAGGGACAGTTAATATAGTTCCCACTGAAACGATTGGATTTGATGGGCATATAATTATCTTTCTGGCAGATTTAATCATTTCCAAAACCCCTTTGACGGGTGCGGCGTTCTCTATTCCTTTAAAAATGACATCTAAAATCTTAAGGTTACATTGCTCCTTTATATAAAATTCTTCGAAGTTTATTACTCCTTTAGGGGTTTTTATAAATGTCTGAACGTCTTGATTGCACATCGGGATTATTTCCGCACTTATACCGAGTTTTTGGCATATTTTTTCCGTGATCTCAGCTTTGGTAAAGCCTCTCTTAAATAAGTCTGTTCGATAAATATGGGTTGCTAGATCTTTATCTCCCGCATTGAACCAGTCGATCTTGTAATATCGTTTTAAAGAGTTCAAACAATTAAAGCTTTCATTTTTAAAACCCCATCCTTTTGATCTGTCAATAAGATCTGCCAATGTGTAGGTAATAATATCTAAATCAGGGCATATTCGGAGGCCAAATAATTCAATATCATCTCCGGTATTCACAATGA
>CAZDJH010000352.1:0-4776 GCA_964505645.1 uncultured archaeon
CTTTCGGGACTAATGTTTTTAGCCATCCTTTGAAAAGATAAAAGCCACCACCTGGATCAATTAGCATCTTTTTATTCCCAGATTTAATTAAAAATGTATTGTATCCATAAAATGTTATATCCATTTTTTAACTCCTATAAAAAGTCAACTGTGAGCATTTAAGCTCACATATTTTTCCCGATACCATCGGGATCAGGCAGCTTGTACCGCTGCCATACTCATTTCCATGGCTGCTTTTCGCAACACTGGGTCGGTCATCCTGGCCGAATCGAACAGCTGGTCGTTTTGTAACATGTACCAAATGACCTTTGATAATTTTCGGGCTGCCGCGATTATGCTTTTGCCCGAACCTTTATGCGGCTTCATCCGAGCATATTTCATCATGATCCGGTAGCTACAGGTTGTCCGTTTATTTCGTACCATCCCTAATACTAGCTGCACTAAGGCTTCATAGATTTTTAAAATACTTAAAATTATCTGATTTTTCTCATTAAAAACTAAAAACCTATAAATTCTGTAGATAATAAAACTTAAATAAAAATTCTTTTTTGTTATGTGTAGGTTTAAAGTTCTACTAGTGTAGAGAATAAATATTAATAATTGAAAGGATAGAAAAAGAAAGTAGATTATATAATTATATAATAAAAGATTATGGTAAAAATATAAGAAAGATTTAAGGGAGATTAATAAAATATCGTTTGAAATTAGAAATTATGATAATATTTCATAATAAATTATTAGATCTATAAAAAATGTCAGCTAAAGACTTAAGGTTTAAGGAAATATTTGAAGGGATGGAACAAGCAGTTTATATATCCGATCCTAAAACTTACAAAATATTGTATTTAAATAAAACTCTGCGAAGTATGTTTCCGGGAGATGTAATAGGGAAGAAGTGTTATGAAATCTTTCATGATCTAAATGAACCATGCTCTTTCTGTACGAATGATAAATTATTTGGTGAAAGCACGATTTCACCCTACATATGGGATTTTTATAATAAAAAACTTGAAAAATGGTTCCATATAACGGACCAAGCCATCGAATGGGAAGGAAAAAAAGTGCGCTTTGAAATGGCGGAAGATATTACTGAAAAGAAAAAAATAGAGCAAGAATTAAAGCAATCAAAGGGACGTATGGCCCGAATTTTCTCAAGTCTAAAGGACACAGTCTTTGTAATTTCAGAAAACTTTAGAATCTTATTTAAGAATGATCAAGCTCATGAAACCTTCGGTACTAATTTAATAGGAAAAAAATGCTATGAAGCTATAAAAGGAAGGGAAAAAATATGTGATAAATGCCCATTATTGACCTTTAATAGAGAAAATATATGTCAAGTCCGATTAAGGCAAGATTTCAAGACGCCAAAAAGCAAATTTATAAGCCACTTTGATATAATCGCCACCCCAATTGAGAATTATAAAGGTAATCTTGCGATTGTTGAAGTTCTTAGAGATAATACAGAAAAATATAAATTAAATCAAAAAATAAAAAAGTCAGAGGAAAAATATCGGGATCTATCTAAGGAATTAGAAATAATAATTGATGCAATACCTGGTTTAGTATTCTATAAAGACAATAAAAACAATCTGCTCAGAGTAAATAAGTATTTTGCTGAAGCTCATAATTTAGAAAAAGACGATTTACAAAATAATAATTGCTTTGATCTTTACCCAAAACAACAAGCACAGGCTTATCTTGATGATGATTTGGAAGTAATCAAGGGGAATAAACCAAAATTAAATATTATTGAACCTTGGAAGACTGAAAAAGGAAAAAAATGGGTAAGCACTAGTAAAATTCCTTATTTAGATGAGAAGAGTAATTTTAAAGGGATTATTGGCGTATCCTTAGATGTTACTGAATTAAAACGGATACAAAAAGAATTGAAAAACCAAAAAGAATGGTTAAATCAAATTCTTATTAGTATCGGTGACGCTGTAATAGTAACCGATAAAAATTCTACTATAAAATTTCTAAATCCTGTAGCAGCAAAATTAACTGGTTGGGATATGGAAAAAGCTGAAGGAGAAAATATTCACAATGTTTTTAAGATTTATAATGAAGAAACAGGAGAACTTGTAAAGAATCCGGTTGACATAGTTCTAAAGGAGGGAAAGACCAAAGGGTTGGCTAACCATACTATTTTAGTCGCAAAAAATGGTAAGAGAAGAAATATCGCAGATAGTGGAGCTCCGATTAAGGATGAACAAGGAAACGTTATTGGAGTTGTTTTAGTATTTCGTGATATAACGAAAATGTATAGAGATCAACAAGATCTTCAAAAATCTCACCAGGGATATAAGCAATTATCAGAAGAATTAGAAATAATTATGGATAGTATTCCTGGATTGGTTTTTTATAAAGATACCGAGAATAACTTTATTAATGTCAATAAATATGTAGCTGAGGCGCATAATAAGTCAAAAGAAGATTTGATAGGGATATGTTGTTTTGATTTATATCCTCCAGAAGAAGCTGAAAAGTATTGGAAAGACGATTTGGAAGTAATTAAAAGTGGAAAACCGAAGTTAAATATTGAGGAAAGGTGGGAAACCGAAAAGGGAGTAAAATGGTTAAGTACTAGTAAAATTCCTTATATCGATAAGGGAGAAATAAAGGGTATAATTGGAATATCAATGGATATTACTGAAAAGAAGGAGTATGAAATCAAACTAAAAGAGCATAGAGATCATCTTGATTATTTGGTTAAAGAGCGGATAAAAGAAATTACATGCTTATATGAAATAATAGAACTAATAAATGAATATAGATCTGATACACATAAATTATTATCTAAAGCTGTTAAGATTGTTCCAAATGGATGGCAATTTCCGGAAATTACATGCGCGAGAATTAAGGTCGGAAATGATATATATAAAACTCAAAATTTCAGAAAAACCGAATGGCATTTATCAAATAATCTTTTATTTGACGGAAAATCATTCGGAAATATTACTGTTTGCTATTTAGAACAAAAACCAAAATATGACTATGGCCCTTTCCTTGAAGAGGAATTAGACTTAATAAAAAAGATCGCAAATCAATTGGCACAAGCGATTTCAAGAAGAAGAACATTAAGAGCTAAGGAACAAACTCAAAAAAAATTCATGAATACATTCGAACAAGCTGCGGTAGGAATCTCGCATTTATCTCCCAATGGAAAATTCATGAAGGTGAATCAACGTTTTTGTTCTATTCTCGGTTATAAGACGGAAGAATATATAATGTCTAAAAGTTTCCAAGAAATAATTCATAAGAATGATTTAAAGAAATATCTTAAATATACTGATCAATTATTAAATCGAGAAACTCATCAATATTCAACGGAATTAAGGCTTATCAATGAAAGTGAAACTCCTATCTGGGTAAATTTAACAGTATCTTTAGTGAAGTCTGAAGGTGGTGAGCCAGAATATTTTATTTCGGTTATTCAAGATATTTCTAATAAGAAAAGAATGGAGCGAGATATTATAAAAAATGAATTGCTCTACCGGACTATTGCTGAGAACTTACCTAATGGAGTTTTGCATATCTTTGATAGGAATTTTAATTACGTTTATAATGCTGGAAAAAAACTTGAAGAATTAGGATTAAGTAATGATATACTTGTAGGAAAAAATATTTCTGATGTTTTGAATCCTGAAATTGCTCAAAAAGTTAGAAAAAAATATACACAATCATTGGAACAGAAGAAAGTTGTCTCATTTGAAGGAAATTTTGGAGAAAAAACATTTATGGTGAATTGTGTTCCACTAAAAAAAGATCTAGGCAAAGAAAACCAACTCCTAGTTTTGTCGGTCGATATAACAGAGCGTAAACGAATTAAGGAGATATTAAGAAAAACTGTTGAAAAACTAAAACGTTCAAACAAAGAACTCGAGCAATTTGCTTATCTTGCATCTCATGACCTACAAGAACCCTTAAGAATGATAGCAAGTTTCACCCAATTACTTCAAAGAAGATATGCCGATAAATTAGATAAAGATGCTAATGAATTTATTGAATTTGCTGTGGATGGAGCGACTAGAATGCAAGATCTAATTAATGACCTCTTAATTTTTTCCAGAGTGGGAACGAGAGGCAAGCTTTTCAAAAAAACAGATATGAACAACGTGTTAAAAAGTGTAATCTTTAATCTTAATCACTCAATTATGGAAAATAATGCTTCAATAACAAATGATCCCCTACCCAACATTATTGCAGATGAAAATCAAATGATACAGATATTACAAAACTTAATTTCTAATGCTATTAAATTCCATGGGAAAGAAGATCCAAAAATCCACGTATCAGTAGAGAATGCTGAGAATGAATATATTTTTTCTGTAAAAGATAATGGAATTGGCATTGAATCTGAATTTTTTGAAAAAATATTTATTATTTTTCAGCGACTTCATAAAAAGGATGAATATGGGGGAACTGGAATAGGTTTAGCAGTCTGCAAAAAAATAATACAAAGACATAAAGGAAAAATTTGGGTAAAATCTGAAAAAGGCAAGGGCTCAACTCTTTATTTTTCAATTCCGAAAGATCTTAAAAGAAATTAAACAAAATGTATAAAATAAGACAATAAAAAAATCCTCACTGACAAACTCAGCCATCCATTAATAAGCTTTTTTTATGCAGGAAAGTGGTGGCAGAGGAAAATAATAATTCAGATATTAAGCGATTAACCTTTCAAGATTAGTGCTATGAATCGTGTACAATGCTTATTAAATAAAAAAAGTTAAAAAACTCTCTTCTGACTAAGTCAGCCATCCCTTAATAAGCTTT
>CAZDJH010000353.1:0-4739 GCA_964505645.1 uncultured archaeon
AGGATAATGGTTTAAAAAAAAAAATATTTCGATTGTAATATTTTTAATGAATCTATTACTAGTTAATGAAAATATAAACAAATTTACAAATGCGAGTATTAATTGATACGGACCCTGGTCTCGGGCAAGAAAATGCGGATGTCGACGATGGATTAGCTCTATTTTTAATGCTGAATAATCCTATTTTTGAAATAGAAGGTATAACAACCGTGTTCGGCAATACCCGAGTGGAGATGGGTTATGAACTAGTAAAAACGTATTTAGACCTCGCGGGAAGAACTGAGATTCCCTATAAGATGGGTGCTAAGAATAAGAGAAAATTAGGAAAATCTACTGAAGCATCGGAATTTTTAGTTCAAAAGGTTAAGGAAAATCCAAACGAACTCACACTGCTTATATTGGGGCCATTCACAAATATCGCCACTGCTCTTAAGGATTATCCCGCTTTTTTCGATGAGTTAAAAGAGGTAGTGATTATGGCAGGTTTATTAGCTCCAATTTTTTTAGTAAGTCCTCACTTTAATCGATTTTATGAAAGAATGCCGTTGCAACAAATCTTATGCGAGTTTAATAGTTTTCGGGACCCGCAAGCAACTAAAATAGCATTAGAGGCAGAAACTACCACCCCAAGAATACAAATGGGACTAGAGGTATGCTGTAAGGTAATAATTGGAGATGAATATATTCAAAAGATAGAATCTGTAGATAAACCTATTCCCCAATTTATTGCAAAGGATTTGAGACCTTGGATGAGCCTCCAAGAATCTTTTTGGGGGATTCAAGGCTTTTTCCCATTTGATACCTTAGTGCCCGTTTATCTTTTGGCTCCCGAGTTGTTTAAACGAACTGATTTATTCCTCGACATAGATATAGAGGATGTACCCGGAAAATATTCGGTTGCTGAAAAAAGGAACGATTCTGCCCCCATTTCTTATTGTTTTGATTTCCAAGGTGATGCCGCTAAGGAAAAATTCCTTGATATCTTGATCTCTAATCTAATCAAATAAGATTGGGGGTGGGATTAAAAAGAATCTATTGTAGTGTTAGAAAAGGTAATAGAAGGAGTGATTTACATTAGTTCTATTTCTACAAGAACGGATTCTGGGATTTGGATCTTCATTATGAGGTGCATTGAGCGTTCATTTGCTATAATTTCAAAAAGTCGTTTATGTATTCTCATCTCATATTTTGCCCAGGTCTGCGTACCCTGTCCAGAGGGGGCTTTAAGTGTGGGGACTTTGAGTTTTTTAGTTGGGAGTGGGATTGGGCCGTACATCTTAATTCCTTGTGTTTTACACACGTTCTCAATTTGCTCACACACCGATTTTAAAGCATCTAAATCAGTTGAAGACAATCTAATTCGAGCTTTTTGCACGTTTCATTAGCACCAATGATGTTTAATTAATTTTTTGTTCATTTTTCAATCAATATCTAATACTTAGTAATAAGTAATAATTTATTTTTTCAAATAAAATTTATCTATTGATTAAGTTTTGGAGCCTCAAAAAGGAATATATAAGAAAAACTTTATAATGTTATATAAAAAACCCATTATTCTTTTAATTAGAGAATATAGAGATCTATTCTAACTCTTTATCTCTATGGGTTTTTTTCATATCATCCTCGGTAATATCATTATTTTTGGCAAGCAGGGCTAACAGCGCGTCTAATGTAAGGTAAGTGTTTAATTCAAACTGCGGAAAGAAGGGGTTCTCAATTGTCTCGAGTGCTTGATTGAAATAACTATGTTGTATTGTCCGCCCTTTAATGAACAAATTGCCCCGAGAATATTTATAATGCTGGTTCGACATAGCTAGTTGGGAATCTTCATAGCACGTTATTACAAAAGTTCCCATACCAATATATTTCGCCTGATTCAGATATTTTATCATTTGCGTCGTCTGTCCGCTTCCGCTTAGGAATATCCCCAAGTCATTACTTCGACGGCATCTCCAATGGCTTTCGTATACGACGTTGAGGTCATTACAATCATTCTTATGTAAATGACCGTAGCGGATGGCGATTACTTTAGCAATAATCTCATTAATGCCCATTCCCTTAAAGTACACTACGCCGCCATTATTAATGTCTAGGTATTCGTTGATTACATCACAAAAAGCATTGAGTGAATCATCTTGGTTCAAGAGTGTTTTTAAATTGTTATTATATCCTTCAATAACTTGCTTGCTAAGCGCATCGAACCTTTCTTTTGGGTTTTCCTTATTATACGAACACGCAATACACGACATTAGGGTGGCAGTAGCCTGCTCAAATCCCGTTCCTAACGGGGCATATTTTTTTTGATAACCTTCTTTTTCTATGAGAATTACATTATCGAATATATCCAGAATCTCATCATTCGCGGTGACAAAAAATACCTTAAGCCCCTTCTCTCTCGC
The DNA here is from genome assembly GCA_964505645.1 of uncultured archaeon. Lineage (GTDB taxonomy): Archaea > Asgardarchaeota > Lokiarchaeia > Sigyniarchaeales > SOKP01 > TEKIR-8. Next base: position 2,400 of record CAZDJH010000353.1, read on the forward strand.
GTATTTTGCGTGACTCACAATTTTTGCTTCTTCAGGTTCAGTTTTCGCTGACCGCGAATTAGCCACGAAAATATCACCTTTCCTTAGCGGTCGTAAATTCGCATTATTTACTTGATTCGCGCGAATCCCATAGGTATTTTCTAATTGAGATACGAGCAGAAGTACGCTCTGTAGTGAGCGTCCGGCGCCATCTACCGTGACTCTTTTAGTTTCCATCCCCTCTCTTAAAGCATCTAAGAATTTGTAGACCTCCTTTTTATCCACATTGCTTAGCGAGAGCTTTATCTTACCCACAAGATATTCATAGGTCTTTTGTAAGAAGCTATTCATTATTCATCATCAACATCACATATCATCAATAATTAAAAGAATTTAAAATGGTTTTAAAATTTTAATTTATTTTATGAACTTTTTTTCATTTTTTTATCCCTAAAAATTATAAACCCAGCAGAAATCTATTCCCCAAGTTAACATTTGATAAATGCTTTTGGGCGACCTTAAGACATTGGAGCGCTTGCCGCTTGGGGGTTACCGGTAAATCTTTCATTTGGTAATCTGGATGAAAGATTAATAGGGAATATGGGATATTGTTATCTATTGAACTGATAAACTGAGCAATCTTTTCCACATCCTTCGCAGTTGTATATTTGGGAACTAAGAGGGTACATCCACTTAACTCCGGCATATTATCCTCTCTCGTTCCAAAATAACGCTCAGCAAGGTACTTGAAATTCTCAAGAGTTCTCCTATTACTCACGCCGCAAAGGGCATAATTTAGCTTTTTGTAAAATGTTTTTAGATCAAATTTTATGTTTCCCCCTGTCTTAAGGGCTATCTTCATACATTTCTCTGCTAATTTTTGGTTTCCGCTCCCGTTCCACTCCCAGCACACGCGGAAGGGTCTGTTCTCTTGTTCCTCTATTCTTTCAAGAATAATTTCGGATAAATGGAGCGTAAACGGCAACTGTGGCTCGGGAGTCCCTCCAAAAAAGCAGATACACGTAATATCCTCGTTATTTACGATTTGCTCTGCTATATTATCCGCCGTAACCAGATTATTTTTTGAAAAATGTTTATGTTGTGAGTTTTGACAGAATAAACAATCAAACGAACACCCATATAGGAACGCAGCGTAGCTATAAGTTCCAAATTCAGGACCATTGGAATTCGAATATACGGGATAACCGTTTGATGTCCCAGCAGGGCAAAACCACGCATTACAGCAATTCGTTGGGTTTGAATCGAGATATCCGTGGATATATGCTTTTGATTCGCTGGGAAACGGAAGTGTTCCTTCTTTATCATTTGATATACTCCGTAGACCACAATAACTCGTGTTTTGACCTCCAATTCGACATTCATTAATGCAAAAATGACATTGGAATTTGCATTCCGATTTAGCCGCTTTAGGGGGGTTTGACGGTAATCCCTCTGCGTTTCGAAGCATCACATGAACAGCCATTAAATGCTCTCTTATTCCTTCCCAATCTCCATTCAAAATGCATTCTCTGCACACTCCGATAATTTTGGAGATATATTCCTTTTCCTCTTGACAAAATTTACATCTATCCATTTACAACTCTCCTTTTTTCAATAAAATAAAGTATTGCCCGCCCTTATCTCCTTTAATATAATATCCCTCGAAGGCGTTTTTTTTAAAAGATGTTAAAAAGAGGTTTAAAAGATGTTGCGTTTTGGGATAGAATTCTATTACCATTCTACCATTTTCTTTTAGTATTTGATGTAAATAACGTGCTGTTCTATTGATCACCGATTTTTTCTGCGAAATCGTTGGCTTCTGATATGTTATAAAATTGTAGGCCGATACCGATATAATAAAATCGATGGAACTTGGTCTAACGGGAACTGATGTGATACTCCCTTGTACCAACTCGTATATTTGGTTAACATTATATGACTTCCTTATGCTATGCGCTTTTAATAACATATCTTCTAAAATATCAATCCCAATAACTTTAAAATTCAGTTCTGAGAGCGCCTCAGAAGAAAAGCCGGTTCCACACCCTAAGTCAACTACTAAAAGATTAGAGAAATCATTCACGTCATATTCTCCTAAAGTTGGGTCGAATAAGTACTCCACACATTGTAATGTTGTTTCCTTTTGCTTTTTTTCCATCCATTCTGAGTTATTATAATCAACTGCCTTCTCTCCTACATAATCATAAGGAAATTTTGGTAAATCCTTTTTTCGAGTCATCAATCTATCTATTGTTGAATTATAAAATATTCCAATAATACTTATCAAAAATTGGTTTCTTTTACTCTAAAAGTTAAATAAAAAAGTTAATTATATCTATTAAATTCAATTAAGTGAAAAAG
>CAZDJH010000354.1:0-4729 GCA_964505645.1 uncultured archaeon
TTTATAATAATATCAATCTAATATATCTAAAACTATGCCTTTCATAGTACAAATCATTAATTATTTTAATACTACAATAAAACTCGATGAACAGTGTTCATTTATTGAATAATTAAGTATCTATTTTATTAGATGATTGATTAACTAAAGAAAAAATCTTAGAGAAATCAATAAAAAAGAAAATTGGAGTCCCTTACATAAATGTAGGGGACTTCTTTCGCAGTCAGTTAAATTTTCATGAAAGGAAATTTTAGGGGGGGTACCTCAATTCATAGATGCTTTTTCCTCCTTTGAGGGGTCCTTTAATGTATTGCCTTACTTCTTCGGGATCTCTTTGCGTGATTTCCTCTATTGGAGGCAATTCTCCCGGGGGATAGGTTTTAAGGATGTCCTTAACCAGCGTTTCTAGGTAATCTAATAAAGCTTCTATCCCTGGTTTCCCCTTCTCTAGTGTTGCCTTACTGGGTTTTCCCACATTCCCTTCTGGATATGCGGATACTTCAATCGGGCCGAATCCTACTTGACCATACCACTTGATTGGCATCTGGTAAATATTTCCTGCTTTATCGACAGGTCCATCGGGCATCCAGCTTTTAGGCTCATTATCGGCGGCATTTTCCACGTTCACCATTTCTGGAAATAAAGCCATCGAAAAAGAGGTTTCTGCCTCATCGGCATGGATAAAAGGGGTCTCAAAAGGATTCCCAAGTGGAGCAAGCGAGACTCATGACCGAAGAGGGAAAGCAGCAAACCGAGGAAAATATAGACGCACTCGGTAAAGTCCTAAAAGAATTCCCTTTTGCCCGATGGGACATTTTTTCAAGACTTCCAAGACAGAAATTTTCTTTTATTTTCTTTTGTGTAATTTTCTCTCTACTTTTTTGACCTTTTCTTATAGTTTTAAAATTCAGAATTTTTTTTAATTATTTTATGAAGTTGGAATAATTCAAGATACTCCCTTTTTTGAAGTTTGATTATGAAAAGTTCATGTTGGAGTAAACATCATGATGATATGAATATGACGGATGTGAAGGAACGTTCAAAAGTTAATTACCTTAAAAATAAATTATAATTTTTAACAAATTCAAAAAAAAAATTAAGGTGGATAACAAATGGTGTAAATATGTTTTCCACCATTAAGGGGTCCTTTCAATAATAGTTCCATTTCTTTTTCACTAAATTTTTGAGTCATTTCTTTCCACTCGGGTAATGTGTCAGGGGGATACTTTTCTAAAATCATATTTACCATTTCTTCGAAAGTATCCAATATCTTATTTATAGCTTTTTCCGCCTTTTTTGGTGTTGCTTTGGTTTGAGCTCCCACACATCCCTCTGGATACGCAGCAAATTCAACTGGACCTGCTCCAACTGCGCCATACCACGTAATAGGACGATGCAAGCAATTTCCAGCTTTATCAAAGAATTTCGACTCTAAAAATCCTCTTGGAGTGGTGTCTTGCCGCTTTTGCTCCGCTACGTATTCTGGAAATAATGCCATAGCAAATGAAGTTTCCACTTCATCAGCATGAACGAAAGTTGTTTCAAAACCACTTTCTAAATTACCTACATCTTTTCCTGAAATTAATTCCGAAATACCATGATACCAATTATAATTCAAGAGAATTGCAGGGACTTGATAGCGCTTTGCAAACGTATGTATTCCCGATGGTATTACATATTCTTGCCCATGATTATTAAAAATTATCTGCTTTCTAAATCCCATGTTCCAGAGTCCAGCTATGATAGCTCGTAGTTGACCGATAAAGATCTCTTCGGGGATCACTATTGTTCCAGGCATGCCCACATGATGAAACGGATGAGATCCATAGAATACGGGTGGTGCCAAGGTACAACCGGTCTTTTCCGCAATAATTTCTGACATTCGCGTGCATTGGTATGTATCTTGCCCTAATGGACACGATGGTCCATGATTTTCAACACTCCCCACAACTAAAATAATTAGATCATTAACTTTTAAACGTTCCTTCACATCCGTCATATTCATATTTTGGAGATACAACTTTGGATCGGAACTTTCTATTTTTCCTGGCCTTGGAAATTCCCAATTTCCCATTTTCTTCACGAAATTAGTAATTTTCTTAAATATATATATAAAATAGTAAGAAAATGCGATTAAAAAGTTTATGCCTTAAGGAAAAAAGTACTTATAATTTATCACATACTCTTGCCCGTGTCCATTTATAATTATAATTTTTCCAAATGTATCCCAATTCATAATGGTAAGTGGAAATATCCATAGTAAAATCGAAAAAAGCAATAACCATTCAAATAAAGGATTTCCAATAATTATAAACATAACGATCATAGTTATTGGTCCAAAAACTCCATATAATCCAAGGATCTTAGGCTCTCTCTCTATGGTGAAATAGAGATATAATTTAATAAGAATTTAAAGATTAAAGAGGTGTATGCTTTTAGAAATAACAAATATCTTTTAGAGAAATTGGAACTTTTTAATCAAAAGGAAAAAGTCGTAGTGGAAGAGTGTTCAATTGAACATATAATGCCTCAAAATGAAAGTTTGTCTAAGGAGTGGAGAGAAATTCAGGGAGTTGAATGGAAAATCTCCTAATTCAAGTACAGAATTTACAAATCCAATTATAAACCGTATTATTTGTAGAATTATTGAAAAGAATAGAACTTATGATTTAACTAATAAAAGTCCCAAACGATTAAATTATATGTATAAAGTAAAACCACTACAATTTGAAGAAGACAAATTTATTGGGAAGTTCTTTGATATATTAGATTTGGTTAAGTTTGAACTCAAATTCTATAAATACAAGGAAGAAAGCCCAATGTTTGAACGCATTGTCAAAACGCGAGTATTCCAAACTAATTTGCAGAAACTCAAGGACTTCATATCCCAATACTTCGAAATTATGTATGAGGGGAAGGATAGTCCTATTAACCAACCAATTACTATAACGATCTAAGCGAGTTTTATAAGGATTTAAGCGATTCTATGAAGGGTAAAGTCTTGGAACTTATAGATTGTTAATCTTGTTAAACCCGTAAACTTTATAATCTATAAATCCTAATAAGAATTAATAAAGATTATTATTAAATTACTTTATTTTCCAAAAGATGACAGAATTTCAATATATATGGGCAAAAACCAAAAAACCAAAAAATAATGATGGTGAAAAAACCCGTATATACCATCCTCTTATCTGTCATTTAATTGATGTTTCTTCTGTGGCAGAAAGGATATGGGATGAAATTCTTTCAAAATATCTAAAAACACACCTTTCTGATATTTTTTCAATATCAAAACCAGAAATGAAAAAATGGATTAAATTTCTTGCGGGGATTCACGATATTGGGAAATCCACCCCTGTTTTCCAATCCAAGATACCAGAATTAGCAGATAAACTTTCAAAATTTAATTTATCAACATATAAGAAGAAAGTCAATCACAGCTTTCTCTCTGCTAAAATTTTTTCGGGTTATTTTCAATCCAAAGGTATAAAGCATGATCTCGATAACCAAAATACTTTTTATTCTTGGAAGTATGTTATTGGAGGACACCATGGAACCTTTCCTAAATCTAGTGATTTTCTTGATATTTTACCCAATGATTTAGGTACAGGTAAGTGGAAAGATATACAAAATTCAATTATCCATATTTTAATGGATTTCTGTGATTTAACTCTCGATATTATCAAGAAGTTTGAATTAAAAAAAACAATAAAACCAGAGCTTATTAATGCTCACCTTATTTTCTTTTCTGGGTTTATTTCAACGGCTGATTGGATTGGTTCAAATGAAACATTTTTCCCATATTACAATAATTTTGAGAATATCGAAGATTTTAAGAGTAAATATTTTAAAATTAGCCGAAAGAGAGCAAAATCAGCTTTAAAAAAGATAGGTTGGAATAATTGGAAGGATAATTTCGAAAATAAGAACCCCAAACCTTTGCCATTTAAGAAAGTTTTTCCATTTATTACCTCTCTAAGACCTCTACAAACTGCTATTACTGATTTATTAGAGAAAATAGAGCCACCCAGTTTAATGATAGTTGAAGCCCCGATGGGAGAAGGCAAGACTGAAGGGGCATTGTACTTTCAGCATTTTTTAGAGCAAAGAAACGACATGCAAGGTATGTATTTTGCACTTCCCACTCAAGCCACTTCAAATCAGATGTTTGAACGTATTAAGGAATTCCTATCAATTACAAAAAAACAGCTCAAGGTAAATTTGCATTTATTGCATGGAAATGCGCTTTTATCTGACGCATATCAAACCTTAATAATAAAAAGTAAAAACCTCGAAGATGAAGAATCTAACATTGTTGCGAATGAATGGTTCACATACAGAAAAAGAGGTTTAATTGCGCCTTTTGGAGTGGGAACCGTGGATCAAATAATGTTATCCGTGCTTCCATTAAAATATTTTTTTATGCGCCTCTATGGTTTGGCGGGAAAAACAATAATTATTGATGAGGTTCATTCTTATGATGTCTATATGTCCGTTATTATAGAAGATTTATTACATTGGCTCAATTTGTTGGGAACAAACGTTATTTTATTATCTGCAACTTTACCGTCAGAAAAAAGAAAGAATTTAATAAAGACTTACCATCAAAAACATAAAGATTTTACGGATGTTCCGTACCCAAGGATAACGCTATGTTCTAAAGATGAAATTATTGTAAAAAATTTTTGTTCGAAACTAGAAAAACACGATGAGCAAAGTATTCTTC
>CAZDJH010000355.1:0-4713 GCA_964505645.1 uncultured archaeon
AAAAATTTAGGGGTTAATTTAAAGAAGAAGAACTCAATAAAGAAAAAAAATAAATTTTAAAACGTATTTAGATGATTAAAAGATTCTATTGAATTTAATCACTCAATAAAATTTTATAACATACAGAGAGAAGAGTACATCAATTAATATGAATCTAACTAATAAAATATCAGAAATCGACTCGAAAGACTTGGTTATTTCGGTATTTGGACTCGGTAGAATTGGGCTTCCCACCGCCTTAATGTTTACAAAAGCGGGCTATCAAGTTATGGGGGTAGATATTGATCGGGAGTTATTAAAAGATTTAAAGAATAAAGAGACCTTTATCGATGAGCCTGGGTTACCTAAGTTACTCAATGAGGCAGTTGAAGGCAATTTAATCGATTTTACATCCGATTTTAAGAATGCTATTAAGAAGGCGGACATATTAATTATTTGTGTTCCTACCCCCGTGAGCGAGAACAAAGTACCTGATTATTCCGCCATACGTGATGTTTCGCTAAGAATTGGAAAGCATCTTGAGAAGGAACAAATCGTAATCTGTGAAAGCTCGATTAGTCCAACAACTATTAGAGATGTTCTTATTCCGATCATAGAAGATAATAGTGATTTAAAGGTTAATGAGGACTTCGGAGTCTGTTCTTGCCCAGAACGGGCGGATCCAGGTAAAATCGTAAATAACTTTAATAATGTTACTCGTATTGTAGGTGGTTCTTCTAAAGAAGTAGGCGATTTCGTGAGAAAGATTTATAAGTCTATAACAAGTGCAGACATAATCCAATTGAGTACCCCAGGAACAGCAAATGCCGTAAAATTAACAGAAAACATCTTTAGGGATGTTAACATCGCCTTGATGAATGAATTAGCTGTACTTTACGAGAAATTAAATATTGATATTAAAGAGGTCATCAAAGGAGCATCTACTAAATACAACTTCCAGCCTCATTACCCTGGTCCTGGAGTCGGGGGACCATGTCTACCGGCTAATCCTTATTACGTTATTCAAGATGCAGATAAAAAAGATTATATACCATTCCTAATCCGGGTTGCTCGGGAAGTAAATGACCGTATGCCCTCCTATGTGCTCGATCTAATCACGGATGCCCTTAATTTCGTAGGTAAGAGCGTCAAAGGCTCATCTATTACGGCTCTTGGGCTCTCGTATAAAGCTAACGTGCGCGATATTCAGATATCACCGGCAGTAAAAATTATCAAACTATTAAAGGATAAAAACTCTTTAATTAAGGTATACGATCCCTACTATAAAGGTGAAGTTATTGAGGGTATAAACGTAGAGGATTCCTTGGATGCTGCATTAACTAATACGGAGTGTATTGTCCTCCTCACAGATCACACCGAATTTAAAGATCTTAATCTGAAGAGTATAGAGATTGATCCAGATAATCCTTTAGTTTTAGTAGACACCCGAAATATTTATGATTTAAATCAGCTGCCGGATAATATGGTATACTCCGGAGTTGGGAGAAGATTGAGGTCGGTGAAAAGATCATAATTTATAAACTCGATAAATATTTAACGAATACTACATTTTTATAATCTGAATATGTATTCAAAAATATAATCGCAACTATTTAAGGAAGTGATACTTATGAAAATTGCTACAAGCACAGATAATGGCCGTGTATCTGCGCATTTCGGCAGAGCACCGGAGTTTACCTTCGTAACAATTGAAGATAATGAAGTTGTCGATAAAGAGGTTCTTTCCAATCCTGGACATTCTGTAGGAAGTATTCCTCAGTTTGTCAATCAACAGGGGGCTTCCGTTTTGATCGCAGGCGGGATGGGCCAGAGAGCAGTAGGCTTTTTCAACCAATTTGGAATAGATACAATTGTCGGCATACAAGGTCCAATAGACGATGTAATTGAAAAGATCCTAAACGGAACCCTTGAAGGCGGAGAAAGCCTTTGTGATCCTGGTGCGGGAAAGAAATCGGGATATGGTGTTGAGAAATTAACCGAAGAAGGAGAACACGGTCATCATAACCATTAAAATTGTTTGATTTAATCTCATTTTTATTTTTTAGTATTATTTATACAAAAACTTAATTCATTTAAATGATTATTGACCCTAATTTAGAGATGTTTTTTAACTAGAAACATATTTCCTATCAGGTGAGTTTTCTTTCAAATGTTTGGTGTAAAAGATCTTAAAAAGGAAATGGAAGAGACGAACAATTCTCTTAAACAACTTAACGAAGAAATGAAGAGAATACGAAAAATGTTAGAAGAAACCAATAAAACCATTGGGACATCGTTAAAAATGACCTCAGAAACGATAAAACAAATGAGCGAAAATTTCTCGAGTACATTAGAAGAGGCTTTGAAAAAAATGTCCGAATTCAAACTTCAGATGGACGTAAGAGATTCTATCTTAGAAAATTTGGGAATTAACGATATGATTCCGGACTTTCTTAAAAAGAAAAAGTAATACCCGACCAAAATTCAAATAAATTTAGGCTCTTTATCACCATCATTTTTAACATAATTTAATAAACTAGAAATGATTTTTTTTATATAATTAGGATAGGTTTCCTATTTTGATACCATAATAAACTTTATGAAACAATGAAGTCAAAAAAGATTCCTAAGGAACTTAAGAGGCGATTCCTCCCACAAAACCATTCCAGATTACAGCAAGGATTAATTCACTATTATTATGGGGATGGAAAGGGAAAAACAACTACGCTCATCGGTTTGATAGTTCGCGCCTTGGGGCATGGCTTAAAACCGATACTGATTCAATTTCTGAAGCGGCATGATGAAAATGAAAATAGAAACGGCTATTTTATTGGGGAGATAAACTTTCTAAAGGGTCTCATACCAATTAAGCAATTTGGAAGCGGAAATTTTATCACATCGAATAATAAATCCCGCACATCGGAAAAGAAAATTGCTCGGGAAGGGTTGGAGTTTATGAGAAAAACAATTTCGGACGGAATTTATGATCTTATTGCCCTTGATGAGGTAATAAATTTGGTTGCCTTGGATTTTATAAAATTAGAGGAATTAATAGATCTCTTGGAATCCAAGCCCAAACATATGGAAGTTATTTGTACAGGGGCAATGTTCTATAAGAAATTAAAAGCCATTTCTCAGTATGTAATCCAGTTTAATTGCCTTCAACATCCTTACTATGAGGGAATAGAAGCCAGAAGGGGAATTGAATTCTAATGTCCGTTCAATAACTCCATAAGAAGGGCTTTCTGGAGGTGTAGGCGGTTTTCCGCTTGTTGAAATACTACAGAGCGCTCGGAATCTATCACATCGTTAGTAATCTCAATGCCCCTGTGGGCCGGAAGACAATGCATTATGTAGGGGTTCTTTTGGCAATTTGCGATTAATTCTGCGTTCACCTGATAGGGCTTGAATACTTTTAACCTCTCATATTTTTCATTTTCTTGTCCCATTGAAACAAATGTGTCTGTATATATAACATCTGTATCTTTCACTACCTCTTTTGGATCTCTGGAGATTTTTAATAACCGAAAATGCTTTTGTTTCTTGACCCAATCAAAGACCTCTTGGTGGGGTTCGTAATTTTTGGGTGTCGCAACCATTATAGGAATTCCGAGTTTAATGCAACCAACAATGAGGGAATTACACACATTATTACCATCGCCAACCCATGCAACTTTAATATCCTCAAATGTATCTGGAAAGAGTTCCCGCATTGTCATTAAATCGGAAAGTGTTTGACACGGGTGGTAATTATCGGAAAGCCCGTTAATTATAGGGATGTTTGAAGCCTCACCCATAGCCTCTAATGTTTCATGTTCATAAACGCGAGCAACAATGAGGTTTACGTAAAGTGAGATGCATTTGATTTCATCCCTAAGAGTGCCTAAATGTAAATTAGTCGTGGTCCAGTCTAAGTAGAGCGCATCCCCCCCAAGTTGGTATATTCCACTTTCAAATGAAATTCTGGTTCGCGTGGAAGTTTTTTGAAATAATAGTGCAATCACCTTTCCGCTTAATCGGGAAAAATATTTCTGGGGCGATTTCTTAATGTCTTGGGCCAATTCCAATAAAGAAACGATTTTCTTGGGGCTGAAATCTTTAATAGTTAATAAATCTCTCATCACTATATTACTTTGGTCTGTTTTTTATTCTGATACCAATAGAATACAATATACAAGACAATCAGCGAAGCAATGTAAATAATCGTGAATGTGGACCAGAAAATAGTCCCTGCCTCACTCTTTTTTAGTAATGCTTCATCAATAATTTTATAAATAAAAAAGATTGTCAAAAGACTTAAAAGTCGGATGCTATTTTTCAGATATAATTTCATAAAAAGTAATCTCTAAATTATTATATTATTAAATATTTTGTGTAATTAAAATAATTATACTAGAAGATATTTGAAAAATGAATGAAGTGCGTCCGCCGAAATGCTTCATCTGTAAAAAAGACTTTGGGGATAAAATGGGGACTCTCCACTATTGCATATGCGATATTGCGGTCTGCTCTGATTGTATTAATAGCCTTATAATTAATAATAACGAATGGAAATGCCCGAAGTGCGATAACATCAATAATATTGAGGAGAGTAAGTTATTTAGAGAAAAGAGTTAAAACCCGTTAATTTTATGCTATTAATTTTCTCGTATTATTGTTGCCGATGATGAAATTTCTTAGGAATGAACTTATAATGAAAATAATTGAGGAAGTCTGAGGCAAATATGAACTATT
>CAZDJH010000356.1:0-4701 GCA_964505645.1 uncultured archaeon
TTATCTTCAAGAGGATAAGTTCTTCAATAAACGGTAATAGATTCCTTAAACGAGCTTCTTAAACGTGCTCCGGTTGACTCTGACCTTATTCTTCTGAATGAGAATCGGTTTATAGTTCAGTAAATGTTTAATTTTCTCGATTTGGATTAAGATGGAATCTAATAATTTTATATCAATATTTAAATGAATTATTTTTGTCCTTCCATAATGACCCATAGACTTTTTCTTAGCATTTATAATTCCTGATAGAGTAAGCTCATTAATATAGTCGCTAATCCGTCTTCTCGAAAGTGTCCTGGTTCCTGGGAGTTTATTTGTAATCTCCATATGCACCTCATAGATATCTCCGGAAACGATAATCCTTTCTTCGCTGTATTTTGAGATTAGATAAATTGCAGTTAGGACAAGCTGAGCTTGCAAGGGCATTCCCTTGATATATTCTATGCTTTCATCTCGCTCTAATTCATCTTGAGCCTTTTTCACATGTTCAATTGAGAGCCTTTTATTATGACTTCTTTCAGCAATTTCCCCTGCCTTTCGGAGCAATTGAAGTGCCTTTCGCGCATCTCCGTTTTCTTTTGCCGCCAGAGCAGCGCAGAGAGGAATAACGCCTTCTTTAATAACCTCATCGCAGAACGCCTCATTAGCTCTGGCTTCCAATATATCTCCGAGCTCTTTAGCATCATACACAGGAAATATTATATTATCCTTCCCTAAACTGGACATAGCACGGGGGTCTAAATCCTCCTTAAACTTTAATTTATTGGATATTCCGATCAAACATGTCCTGCAAGAGTCTAAATTTTCATTTAATCTGGTTAAATCATATAATACTTCATCGCATTTCGTAAGTAAATCAATTTCGTCTAAGACAAAAAAACATATTGAACTGTTTACCTTACTGTCTAAAAGGCCTAGAAGTTTCTTGAAAATTACGTCTTTAGGGAGTCCAGTTGGCGGGATTTCTTCTTTCCCCACAATTGTGTTGTAAATATGGGCTAAAATTCTATAGGGGGTTGAGACAATACTGCAATTGATATAAATCCACCACGGCAGTTCCTTTTTGGCATAATTAGCAAGCTTTTGGGATACATAACGTATCGTGGCCGTTTTTCCTGTTCCCGTCCTCCCATAACAGAGGAAGTTTGAAGGCGCATCCCCCCTCAAGGAACAAGCTGTCCTGCTTGCTATCTGCTCAATCTCCTCATCTCTATGGGGCAAATGTTCTGGCACATGTGAAGGGTCAAGAAACTCTCGATTATTAAATATTCTCGGTCCATTCAAATAATTTTTATAAAAATCATCAATTTTAAACGTACTATTATTTCTATCCGTATTTTTCAACAATTATTGACACCACTCTAACTTTATTCTCCACTGGAAGTGATAATACATCTTAGACGTATTATTATATCTACTTATCTTCTTCAATAATAATTAACGCTAATTTATTACACTTCTCCAGTGGAAACAAAACCACTTTAGAATATAATAGATCATTTTTGTATTTAAAGTTACTTATTAACATTCTATCGTTATAAAAATGTTAAAATTGAACATTTTCAACACTTGTAAGTATTTATGTCGTTCCCTTTAAAAATTGTTGTTAGTAGAAAAATAATAAATACTATTGGATTGATATTCTAAAAAAAAGATTATAACCATAATATTGAGAAAAAGAAAAATATAGAAGCAACGAACTTTCCTGAAATTACCATGGTACTTCTTTTACTCCGATAATATAGGCCACCGTATTGGCAATAATGCTTACAGCGGGTGTTAGAATCATAAGGAAAAGGAAGATATTTAGGTCGGGAGCATAGTAGACAGCTGGAAGAAACAATTTTGGAATGGTAGCAAATAATACACTAAATACTGCAAAATCTAGTTGGTCGACAAGCCAAAAGGGCGCCCCAGAAGGGATATTCACCCTCCTCTTCAAAAAACTGCCAATTAAATCACCTATCGCTGCACCATAGCTACAAAACACAACTCTTATGAATAAAATTAAAATCCCTATAGGAAAAGGGCCCCCAATGAAATAAAATTGATAAATCCCAAGGGAAATATATAATTTGTATTGATCCATCGCTGCTGCGGTTGTAATAATTGGATAAATTAAAGGCCATAAAATTATGAAGATAAAAAATACAGCAATTGATATGGGGATTCCCAGCAAGAGGGGTCCAAGTATTAAGCCTCTCCACGTTTTGTGGTCTCCAAATAATCTCCGACCATCAAAAAAGTTCTGGCCGCCGTCAACGGGTTTCCCGCCGCCTACGATGACCATTGCGGCATTCGAAATATAGGAGGGCATAATTAAAAAAAGGGAGAACAGCAGTGTTGCAATCCAGTCTGCCCATGAAAAAATTAACGATACAATTACAAAATCCAAAAATAATAAGCATGCGAATATTATCGTTAACATATAGGCAATCTGTCTGTGCTTTTGCTTAAAAGAATTATTAGACGCGTCACTTACCAAGAAGAAAACCTCAACAAATAATAAATATTAATAATATGAGAGTAAAGAAAAATATTTTCTTTATGTAATGTTGGTTAGAATTGAAATCTTAAATATAGCTCAATACGATTTCTATTTCAATAGAGCATGAAAAATCCTCGATCTCAATGTATTTTTCAAATACTTCGTTGACCGTCTTAATATAGTGCCCCTCCCGCCCAATCGCGATACCCCTATCATTGAAATTTAGCATAAATAAGGAGAATAGAATTTTATTCGCTTTATCCTTAACGGTAATCTTAATATCATGTATATATATATCTGGAAAAAAGCCCAAGCAGAGCTCCAAGAGCCTTCTCTCACTGCGAATAATGAGAGCCTTATATTTAGGAAGATCCCGCCTCAAATCGGGGATATACTCCAATGTGGAGAAATAATCTCGCGCATTGACAAAAAAGAAAATAAATCTATTGAGAATTATGATGTTATCCGGAAATACCTTGGTTTTATCATAGAAATATTGGAATAGCTTTATTTCATCGTTGGAAAATCTCTTACGCATCCTAATTCTCTTAGAAAAAAATGAATCCTCACAAGTTCCTAAATTATTAAACATCAAACATAGATTATTACCTATATTTTTATATCCCACCAAATTTAATCAACTATCCCATATTTTCTTGAGTGAGAAATTATGAAAAAGAAAAATGAGGCGGGATTTAAGTTCATAGAACATACGGCGGATGTGAAAGTAAGGTGTTGGGGTGAGACCTTGGAACAGGCATTTGCCCAATCCGCCTATGCGTTAATGGCGACAATTACACCTAATTTAGATATAATCTCTAAGGAAACAGAGAGAACGCTTCAGATACAAGCAGAGGATAAAGAAGCCCTTCTTTACGATTTTCTTTCTGAGTTTCTCTTCATTTTTGATGTTGAGGCTTTAGTTTTTGGCGAAATTAATGTAAAGTCTATTAAAAAAAGTGGGGACCAACATCAAATAAAAGCTCTCCTGAAAGGTGAGACGTTTAATAGAGAAAAGCACGAACTCGGCACAGAGGTAAAAGCAATCACGTACTCTTATATGAAGATTGAAGAAAGAGAAGATAGGATTACGATTGAAATTGTTTTTGATATTTAAAGGCAATTAAAAATATACGATTATTTGATTCTTATAAACCGTAAAAGGCCCAAATCATCAAGTTTCTCAATTATTTTTTGGATTTTTTTCTCTGGCATACCGACTTCTTGGGCTATTTCACCTACGGTATGAAACCCATCCGCCAAATGAGCAATTTCATACTCCTTTTTATTTAAAAAACCTTGGTTGATCACTTGCTTTGGTAGCTTTTCTTTAGTGGTCCAATCGGGTCTCTTCTTCTCATTACTCGATTTTAAATCGCTCTGCGATAGGGTGAGCCCTTTTTTCGAAAGGCGTGATTGAGATTTCTTAAATGCTTTTTTGTATATTTTTAATATGGGGATGGTAACGGGTACTTCAGATACTTTTCCGTTTTCCAATATCTCGTCTAAAATATTTTTAAAATCCTCAAAGATCCGTATATCTCCGGACCAGTCGACTAAAACTCCTTCATGCTTGTTCAAGAATGCGTCAATAATTTCGTTCAATCTTTTATGTGTTATTTTCACATCGTCATTTTTATCCGCAGCTGCGGTGACAAGAACTCCTTCCCGGAACACCAGCATGATATAAAAGATTTGCATATCAATCACTTCTAACTCCCCTGAACCCTTTGAAAATTCGAAGCTAAAATCTTTCAATGCGGTTAAGAACCCTGAGACGAGGTCCTGGTTGAATTCTATGTTTCCATACTTGCGGTGAAGGAGACAGATGCCTGTGTTCTGGTCAATTACATATACATTATGGATCAATTAAAAAACCTCAATTTATTTTTATATGTATTACATATAAAATATTCTAAATATTTAAATTTCTATTTAATATATAACTATTAGTTTTTTTTAACTATTAGTTTTTTTTAATTTTTTTAATTTTTTATTTCTCCGAGTAAAACTGTTTCATAGTGTTTAAATGAAAGAAATGCGCCCCGAATTACGATTAGGTCATGAATGTCCCTTTTTAAGGTACATTTAAATACGAGAAACCGGATTTGGGAAATATATCGTTTGAAATATATCCATTATTATCGTTTATTGAAGAACTTATCCTCTTGAAGATAAAATTCCTCGTAGGAGAAGAGTTTTTCGGGGTGGTT
>CAZDJH010000357.1:0-4688 GCA_964505645.1 uncultured archaeon
GATCATGCCTTGGGTGAACATAGTTTCTTGGGCTCGGATGTAGGGGGCAATTCTGCCGGGAAAAAGCTGTTTTAATCCTATTCCCATTGAATTTTCCATTAACCACTCATAGTTTTGGATAAATTCATCAGTATCCAAGAATGGAAGTCCCACATTCCCCCATGTACCAAGAATTACTTCATCTATTCCTTTTTTACATCGATTTATTACCCTATCCAATACATCTTGCTGAAATTCTTGTTGCAATTGAATAGACCAAAAAGTATCTGAGTAATCCCAGCTTACGGGGATTCGGCCTCCGCACAAACCTCTCCCCTCAATATTCTCTATTTTATTAAGGATTGCCCGCATGAGCTTAAGGTCCTTGCCAAACCCATCAATACCTCTGGAATCGCCGCGATAACTGTGATAATAATTAATATGGGGCGAGATAATAAAATATACTTTCTTTTCACTTAGTTTCAAACAAATCCCATCTATTATAATGATAAAGTGATATTTAAAGGAAATTATAGTTAAAAAAAATTTCTTTACTATTAAATTTTTATATAAATTATTTGAGGAGGTTTAAAATAAGTGTATCATTGTATGAATGGATTCCAATGCCAATTGTAAGCTTTTGTAGATGTATTCCACTTTTTTATCAAAATAATTCGGGTCCGTTTTTGATTTCAATATTTCTCGGCTTAAATTAAAAAACTGCTTTTCTGACTCCAATTCCATTGTATAAACATTTCTTCTCGGAGTTCTACTACACATTTTAACAAAGCATCCATGGTCATGAAAATGATGGTCAAATGCGGGAAAATAAGTATCCCATACTATACCTTTTAGCTTATTATAGACTTTATTTGCTAATCGTGTGCAATATCCCTTACTTTGGTCCCTATTATAGCAAAAGTAGAAGGGTAATCGTCCTTGATTGGACAATAAATAGTCTAATAACTTCTCATATACGGTTTCTAATTGCTTTATCGATAGATTTATATGTTTGTGGGCGGTTCTATCACTACATTTAAAAAATAACGGTTTTTTATACACGGAAATGTCATAAAGTTTTATAATATTTAAAATGATTCTCTCCTTGAGCCAATGATCGAATTTATATGCGATAGATTTTTTGTTTAATTCTCTTTTCAATTCCGCTGGAAATCTCCGTAATAAAGAGGTTTCGTGGAAATCGAGTATATAAATTTTGATTTCTTTCCTTTCCCAATAAGGATTTATTAGTGATTTAAACACCTTTGCATTCTCAGGGATGGGATACTCTGATGAGTCGCTTTGATTACCCTCATATCCGGGAGTAAAAGTTCTCCGCCAAAATCGATTGAGATTTGTTCCGTTTCGTAAGTAATACCCCCATTTATTATCCTTATTTGGATGAAGGAATCCAAAGGGGTTCATTAAGGGAAAGAAGAGTATATCTTGTCCATCTATTATAATATCATTCAAATCTAGCTTCTTGTGATAGATTTGCTCCAAAAATTTTAGCATTCCAAAAAGCCCATTATATTCATTATGTTGAGCGCCCACAAATATCTTTAAGTACTTAATATTTGAAAGATCCTCATTTGAATCTATCTTAAAGGCGGGAATAACTCCTTCCGTAGTCTCTAAATTGTAGAATGAGCTATGCTCTATCTCAGAATATAATTTTAATCGTGCCAAAATGTTTTTGTAAAGATTTTTCCGCCTTTTCACATCTAAAAGCGATTTTAGCGTGTCGATATTCATCTATGAATTTATTCTCCGATAATCTCGTCCCAATCTTCAAATTGAATGATCTTCTGATAATTTTTAGTAATACTTGAAAAAAGAGCACTCCCGATACAGAAGATGTCGGTAAATTCTTCTTTCGTAAGGTCTAAAAATTCGGCACTCTCTTTGGAGAATCCACGTCCCCGCTCGACTTCAATAGTTCCTCCATAACCGCTAAGATTGACCACAAACTCTTCTTTATTCAAAGTGCCACAATAATCTCCGCGAGCTATTCTTGCCAAGCCTCCAATTGGAATAATTCTTTTTCCTCTTTGAGCTAAATATATTCGAAGATCGTATGTGTGTTGATTTTCCCTGTATTCTATAGTTTTAAATTTAGCCATCTCCTGAATTGTATAAGGGTAGGGATCCCTGTTTTTCATAAATTTATTAAAAAACTCGTCCTTACTCCGTTCAATAATGACCTTTAGATTGGAAGGATCCTCATCTGAAGAGATGGGAATTACCCCAGCACCACCAGATCCTCCGTTTGGTTTGATTATAAATGGTATATCATAATTTTCTATGACATAAGTTAGTTTTTCTATTAAATCACTCTCATCAAATGCTTTTGTAAACAAGAGATATTTAAGATTATACTTTTCTAAAGTTTTTCTGGCATAAAAGCTAGCTAAATAGGTAAGTGATTTATCATCAGTCACTTTAAAAATAGGATTTACTATTAGGGTATTCAAACCTCGAAAGTTTTCCTTAATTATCTTGTGGAATTCCTCATCGTGAAGTCTCCTTGCTATACCATCTCCTATGAGCACATTGATTTTCCCAGAATTATTAAAGAGCACCCAGTTATCCGAAAACGATAAACGCGGGCTTAACTGTTTATAATCTGCAACTAAGAATGCCACATCGCTTTCAAAATCATCGGAATAATCATGAACGCTGTATATTTTTGATGTCCTTCCTTTCTCTTCTAATTTCTTTCGAAAGTAATTAAGCATTACGATTTTTTCATGTATCAATCCATCATTAATGGGAACACCTATTAAGACTAATGTACTATCATCACCTCGTTTATTAGAGGTTAATGCTTGGTCTATAGCTTCAAAATAACCATCGTACATTATTTTTTGCTGCTTTTCCGTTATTATTGAAAGCCCTCTATTGGAACCTCCATTTGTTTCCAATAGAAAGTAAGTTTTACCTTCTGAATCGTCACATACCATAAAATCTATGCTTCCAGCATAAAAGAGGTCGCTTTCTTCTAAAATACCGTCATCTCCCCTCTCTAGTTTATTAATGGCACCTTCACGGATTTCATCCGCGAACTCATCCTCTTGTTTAGCTCTAAGGCCTGCAAAGGAGATTAAATCCAATCCCAATGAATTTCCACGGGATACCAAATCTGAGTCATTTAGATCTACTTCACCTTCACGCCCTATCGATTTTATAAACTCAATAAGCTTTTTTTCTTTTGTTTCCATTCGAAAAACCTTTTAGTTCTACTCCTAATGTATTATGATAAATTAAAAGAAATTATGATTAAAAAAATTATGATTATATTGATATAAAAAAAGATATTGATATCTCGATTATAATCCTTTATTGGAATTAGTTAAAAAAGGAGTTTAATATATTTTCCAACCAGTGTAAATTATTCCTCTTCCTTCTCATCAAGGTCTTCTCCAGAAGATTGCTCTTCTTCATCAGAACCCTTTTCTGCTTCAATCCCTTCCTCTTCTTCACCTTCTTCTTCCTCTTCTTCGCTTTCTTCCTCCTCTTTTTCATCAAATTCTTGTACTTTTTCCATCACCGATTTATCTAAATCCTCAGTTCCTCCTCCTGCTCCTGGGGTTGGCATCTTTTCATACACTTCTATGAACTTTACATCGTTAATTTTATCGGGGATATGGTTTTGTAAGTCCATTGCTAATCCGACTTTCATATATGTGATGTTCTGAAAAAGGTACATTTTCGGGATGGTGATTTCAATTGTTTTCTCATCTTCTATATAGTTTATTTTGAAATCTCCAACATTCGCTGGTGGAATCCCCTTATTTATCATGAAGTATTCAATTTTTTTATCGAAATCTTCTACTTTATTTAATATTTCAATGTTATAATCAAGATACTGTCCCGCTAAGGGATGGTTATAGTCTACAATAACCTTTCCTTGAACGATATTTCGAACGGTTCCCCTTTGAGATCCTTGCTGAGTTCTTCTTGTAAACTCTTGCCCAATTTCAGGTGGCTTCCCTTGATTCATTCGCCTAAACTTTGCCAAACCAATTCTATCAATTTTATCAGGAACCCGTTTCCCAAACGCTTTTTCTGGTGGTAGTCGCACGGATTTTTTCTCAAAATATTTCATATCCTGAATTGTTTCCATGAGCCCCTCATTTAAAAATCCCTTTTCACCAACTATAACAAAATCGGGGGTATATTGTCCTTGCCTAGCCTCATTTTCATCGAAAATTCCCGCTTTTTTGGCATCTTCTTCTGTAGAAACGCGAAATATATTACCTCGCTTTGTTTTTCCCGTGATTTTTACAACAATAAAGTCCCCATCTTGAATTTCCTCTCCTTCTAATCGCTTCCGTTTCTCTTCATCAGCTTTCATCTCTTCGTCAGCTTTCATCTCTTCGTCAGCTTTCATCTCTTCTTCGATCTTTTCTCCTTCTGTCTCGGGAGACTCTTCTTTTTCAATATTCTCATTCTCTGACATTTTATATTTCCTAATCTCTAATGTTTCAGTTAAATATTGCAATTTTTGATAATTTATCAATTTTTCTAAAGGAATCCCGAAATATTGTTTCTTACTTATCTAAGGTATTAATAATAGTTGATAAAAATCTGGACAAATCTGGCCAAATCTGGACAAATCTGGACAGTATTTAAATGGATCTATTATGTAGATTCTGTTAAAACTTAAATACCTCAAAATGATATATTATACTATCAAAATAGAAAGG
>CAZDJH010000358.1:0-4687 GCA_964505645.1 uncultured archaeon
CTTTTTTTATAACGAAATTAGTTTATAGTACAAGAGAAAAGAGATTATATTGTAGGAATGACTCCATTTTACGGTGGAACAAAAATGTTCTCATCCTTTCAAGTGATTTTCTATCCATCTCAAACTTTACAATCTCATTATCATATTCAATATCCCACAATATTAACCCCTTCGGATTGGCAGGTTGATAGGATTCGAATTTCGATGAATTGAATAGTTTCTTGAACTCGGCAATTGATATCTCTCCTGTAATTATCTCAATTAATTTTTTCGCTATCCTTCTTATTTGCTGTCTTAAGAATGCTTTACTCTTAAAATCGATAATGATTGTGTCATTGGTTAAGTGTACTTTAACTGTTTCCATGTGTCTTTCAGTATTGTTAATTTTTGAATCCCTCTTAGAGAAGTTCTGAAAATCATGAACACCTTCTAACTTTTTACATGTATTTTTAAGAACTTTCAGGTCGACATCATAATTTTGCTTTAAAAAGCTAAATGGCCAGGGTATAATATATCGATAATGCCTCATTTTAGCATTAAAACGTGGTGAAAAGGTTTTGGGTACTTTTGTATAGGCCCATATTCCGATTTCGTTGGGTAGATGAGCATTTAACTCCATTAATATAGGGTTTTTCAAGGAATCAATAGCAAATACCGCTCCCCGAGCAGATACATACCTGTCAGTCCTACTTGCAGATTCAAAATTTGATGTTTGGGGATCCCTTATATATTTTCTTTCCTTTAGAGTATCAATTACTCTACTTTCTACGGTTAATACGTTTTTTTGCCTTTGCGAACCATAATATTTCCCTAGTCCGATATAATAATACTTGAAAAGAAATCTACTCATTTGCTAGCTATTTCTTTACTACGTTTTTAACTATAATAAATTATAAATAATTTTTAAGGGTTTTGATGTATTAGAAAAAGAATACATTCCTAAAAAGCATAATAATGAATTATTTTCTTCCTATTCGGATTTTAGTTATTCGTCCTCGGGAATTTTATAAAAAATAATTTTTTCGTTGGGAGGTTTCTTTTTTTGTATTTTCTTATCCTTGGAACTCACTAATACATCTTTATAGTCATCATATGTATCTTGTTTCTCATTACCTCCCATAATATTACACCATTTTAAACAATGAATAATTTTAACACTATGAAAATTGTTAGATAATTTAATGAAATAAGCAATATGAATTAATAAATAATAACTAATTATATAATGTTAAAAAAAATATATTACAAAAAAGTCTATGTATTATGATTTCAAGAATCTTTGTTCTTACCACGGGAGGAATAACCTGTTATTCTAAGAATTTATTACCCCATGATACTGATATCTCAATGGAAGATTTGATTGGAGGGTTTCTTAGCGCATTGGATGGGTTTGCTCGGGAATTGAAAGGGGGAGAAATAAGGGCATTGAATTTCCGAAACTTCAACTTCCTCTATGAGAGAGATGAAAATAGTGGTGTGATGTTTGTTATCGTTGTCGATACCGAGGATATTGAGGAAGAAGCTCGCGAAAAATTATCCTTAATGAAACAAGAATTTATAAATAGATATAGTAATCTTTTAGAAAGCTTTTCTGGGTGCGTCTCAGATTTCGATGAATTTAATGAATTCGTTGAAAAAAATATCTATATACCTCCAAAAATTCTCTTAGTAGGACAGCTGGGGGTAGGCAAAACGAGCATTTTAAATCTATTTGCCGGGGAAACAGTATTAGAATTAGACGTGGATTTGAACGAAATAATCGAAAAAACCGTGGAAGTGGAAGGGTTAGATTTCATAAAGCAAGTTTATCTGCGAGAGATTGATTTAGAGGATTTGGTGGGTGAATCTCGACTTTATAGAAAATTACTCGACACGGTGGATGTCATCTGCATCATTACAAATTCAAGAGGCACTAACCTAGGAAAAACAATGAATCTCTACGAGAACCTAAAAGAAAAGATCACAAAGCCCGATGTATATACCATCGCCAATTTCCAAGACCAAAAGAGCCTAGCTTTCTCCCCAAAGAAAATTGAAAAAACGTTCGGTCTTGAAACCTATGGATTTTCCGCAGTTAAGGATGGGGCGAAGGAGAGATTTCTTGAAATAATTACTGAAATCCTACAAAAGTCTGTATTAGATAAAATAACATCAACTTAAAGTTATTATTTAAAGGATTTAGACTAAAAACCATGCCAATTGAGAAGAATACTATATTTTCCATCTATATTTTTGATTATGTATTGAAGGAAATCAGAGAAATTTCGGAAAAATTTGAGTATGAAATATTTGGATATCTCATAGGGGAACTTTTTCGATGGAAGAATAAATTATATATTATTATTAACGAACATATCTTTTTAGAGTCCGGCGCTGAATCTACACGGTACAGAGTATCTCAGATGGAGGGGATGGCTGGGAAATATGAGGAAAGGTTTCGAGGTCTAAGGTTAAAGAGAGATAACCAAAACTTAAGGGTTTTGGGATGGTGGCATACTCATCCTGATATTGGTTGCTTTTTGAGTAAAACCGATATGTCTACTCAGAGATTTTTTTTCCCTGAATCATATCAAGTCGCCTTAGTGGTTGATCCTGTTCGAAAAGAATATGAATTCTTTAGTTTAGATGAATCTGAGAGGGGTTATAAGGTATTTGACTATGCAATTATTAAATAAGATTATAAAACTTCTCAAAATACCCTTTAATAGAAAGCTTTGAGTAATTTTATAATAAAAACATAGCATTAAATAAATCTTAGATAAAGATGGTAAAAAAGAATATAAAGGAGGGTCTTAAGATCGTGGGCGAAGGTTCTTTTGACGAAGATATCTATGATCGCCAAAAAAGAATCGCCGGCTGGGATCAGGGTAAGGTTTCTAATGCGACAGTCATGGTTATAGGCGCGGGAGCAACTGGAAATGAATTAATGAAGAATTTAGTGCTTACTGGAGTGGGAAAAATTATTCTTATTGATTATGATATTATTGAAAAGTCCAATCTAAATCGTTGTGTTTTATTCAATATAGAAGAATCGATCGAAAATAAATATAAAGTTGATGTGGTAAAAGAAGCTAGTAAGATTTTAAATCCCGAGGTTGAGATAATCACGATAAAGAAAAAGCTAAACGAAGTTGATGAGAAGTTATATAAAGAATCAGATGTAAT
The DNA here is from genome assembly GCA_964505645.1 of uncultured archaeon. GTDB lineage: Archaea > Asgardarchaeota > Lokiarchaeia > Sigyniarchaeales > SOKP01 > TEKIR-8. The sequence goes on from CAZDJH010000358.1 coordinate 3,166, forward strand.
TTGCTCTTGCGTTGATAATATCGAAGCTCGCATACAATCAAATAATTATGCCTATTATTACGGTGTTCCTTTTGTTGATTCGGGAATTGATGAATTTTATGGGTCTGTACAAGTGGTTTATTCCGAGGTTAAGAACGCAGCTTGTTTACAATGTGGTATTACGGGATTAGACCTCGATCTAATGTGGAAGAAGTTTTCGTGCACTGGTCAAGAGATTAAATCGGAAGATGGCGCAACAATAGGAAAGATTGCTACAATAATCACCACCACTGCAATTATTGGGGGAATTCAATCTCAACAAGTAATTAAATTTATTTTAGGTGTTGACCATTTTGAAAAAAACGGCACTTGGATGCATAATATAGGAGCACCATTCATAGGCAAGCAGCTTAATTATAATGGACTCACCAACAAGTTCCAAATTATCGACAAGATGAAGAATCCCGAATGCTGGACTTGTTCTTATAAAAAATGAACAATCGTTAAATTTAAAAATCTAAAAAGATAATAAAATGATATTGATAATAGTTTTTTAGAAAACCCAAATTTGATAAAAAATTAGAGGATTTTGATAAAAATGCCCGAACTGCCCTTAGAAATATGGAAGCAAAGAATCGAAAATGAACTCACATCCTTGAAGAATTTAAATGTGATTGAACAAGACAGCATCATTCATCATGAAAATTCCATTGAATTTGTTCTAAATATAAAAACGTATGGGTTTATTTTGAAAAATGATGAGGAAGAAATCGATTTATCGCCCCAGAAGCACCATCGCATTCTTTTAAAGTTAAACAGGAGATTTCCCTACCCTGGAGGCGTAGACTTCTTGTGGTATTCAAATATTTTCCATCCGAATATTCACCCCGTTAATTTACCTCAAGGTGAAAGTGGTACTGGATATATATGCCTTAATGTATTAAAAAAATGGAGCCGCCTTTCTGACCTTGCAACCACCGTAAAAGCCCTAAAAATGCTAATTAAAAACCCAAATCCGGACGACCCTCTCAAATATCCACTATGTTTAGATGCTGCGGAGTTCTTTAAACAAAATTCAATGAAAGATCTTAGAGATCAATATGAGATTGAGGAAATATCCGAAGAGAAAAAAGATGACGACATTGTGATCATTGAAGATTAATCCTAATTCCTTATTTTAAAATAAATATCTGCTTAATGGGAAATATTAAGCCAAATATGGTGAATTTTTTCTTTATGTAGCCTAATTTCAAAAAAAAGAGGATCCCCCTATAACTCTTGCCCATAAAGAAAGTTTATCATCCTCTTTTAAACCAAATTTATGGACTGCATCTTCTATAGTTATATTAGTAGGTAACTCCGTTCCTTCGAGAACTAATGTATAACTCCTTTGTTCCACGTTTATTATTCCCATATGTTTTATAATAATATCAATAATTCTTTCGAGATCGTGATGGAGTTTTACATCTAGTTTAATTAACTTCCCAGTTCTGGAATCTTCTATGCTGATCTTCATCGTTTATTTGTACCATATTTTGTTAAT
>CAZDJH010000359.1:0-4683 GCA_964505645.1 uncultured archaeon
AGAAAAGTTTCCCATTTTAATTGACGCAAATTATCCTTTTGAGGCTATTGACGAGCTATATTCTAGAATCAAGGGTGCTAAGAAGCTTATTTTTTCACACGGGCATTTAGACCATACAGGGCATGCATTTTATCATCAAGAGAAATATAAGACTTCTCTGGTTTGTCCAGTGCAAGAGGTAGATTATCTCACAGACTTAGATTCTCTTATGGAAAGAGTGGGGTTTAGTAAATTGAAATTAAGCCAGACTTATTTAATGATGGTAAAGGAATATATGAAGTTTCAAGAATGCGTTAATGTGAACACATTCAGACCAGGGAAAGATTTTTTTGATTTAAAATCTTTTAGAATTGAAACAATTCACATCCCGGGTCATTCGCCAGGGCATACGGCTTTTAGGGTCTCTCCAAAAGAAAAGAGTTCCAGAAAGGTATTATTCGTGGCAGATATCGGTAGTCACCCTTATTATGGAGACTTTAATAGCAATATCAATCAGTATAGAAACTCAATTGATAAGTTAGAAGAAACCTACCTTAATGATGACTATATTCTTGTGCCAGCCCATGGACATCATTATATTGAAAGTGAACCCGAGTTTTTCGATCGGATTAGAGGTAAAATAAGTAAGAATAAGAAAAGCGTAATGGAATCTTTAAGCCGGACCGAATCCATTTCCTTACGACACTTGGTAGAAAAACGAATAATAACCCCTGAAAAGCGGATTTTTGAACCGATAAAAGATTTATATTATTTATGGGATGGGGGGATCATATACCAACATTTACAAGAGTTAATGAATGAGGATCAGGTAAGGGAAATTAGCTATAACGGCTTTCTTTCCAATGAATACTTGTTGAATTAGAATTTCGAGAAAAATCAATGGTATTTTATTATTGATTATGAAGTAACCTATAGAAATTCGATAAATATTTTTTATCGCGTTCATTAAGAATGTTGGTATGCTTGATGAGAAAGTGAAAATCGAAATCTCTGTGTAGGGATCAATATGAAAATAGGTATTGTGGGAGCAGGTTCTGCTGGCTTGTTTGCGGCGAATGAACTCGGAGTAAAGTTTCAGAAGGATTGTGAAATTAAAGTATTTGATGCAGGACCTAATATCGACGAGAGAATATGCCCTCAAAAGAGCGAATATGAATGCGCTCAGTGCGACCCCTGCCGTATAATGAGCGGAATAGGTGGTGCCGGCGCATGGTCGTCTGGGATATTAAACCTCAATAAGAATATCGGCGGAAACTTGGAAAAGTTATGTGCAAGAGCAAACCTCGATATTGATGAGGTCATGGCGAATATTGATGAGTTTTTCGTGGCGAATGGAGCACCGAATGATATTTTTAACCCTCATAATAACGGAAAAGAGTTAAAAAAGTTAAAACGAGAATGTGCTGCCAATGATATTAGATTCATTCCCATCAGACAGCGGCTCCTAGGATCTAAAAATACCCCTAAAGTTATTAAATCTATTGTCAGGTACCTTAGATCGAAATTTAATATCCAAATCGTGCCTAACACTAAAGTTCTGGGGTTTGATAGGAAAAAAACACTTTACTTTGAGGAAAGCCAGAAAGAGGATTTCGATTATCTATTGGTGGCACCAGGGAGATGGGGAATGCTGTGGCTGGCAAAACAGTGCGAAAAATTGGGAATCAACACCTCCTATGAACCCTTGGATATCGGAGTAAGAGTCGAGGTTTCATCTATAATCATGGAGGATATTTGCGAAAATATTCAGCGGGACCCAAAATTCCATATTATTACGCCTACATATAAAGATTTTATTCGAACATTCTGTGTAAATCATAAAGGATATGTCGTTAAGGAAAACTACGAGGAAAACATAGTTGGTGTTAATGGGCATCAAATCTCACTGAACGGTGAATCTGAAACCTCTAATTTCGCTTTTTTAATCCGGCAAAAGCTGACTGCGCCTTTAGAAGATACCACAGAATATGGGCGCTCTATTTCCAAACAGACCTCCATCTTAGGTGGATATAAACCGCTTGTTCAAACCTTGGGTGACTTGAGAGATGGTCATCGTTCACGGCAATCTTTAATCGACCGCAATCCTGTACAACCCTCACTTAGCGATTATACTCCCGGAGATATATCAATGGCATATCCATATCGATTTATTACCGATATAATGGAGGGTTTGACCATTTTAGATAAGGTTATTCCCGGGGTAAATAACAACAGTACATTAATCTACGCCCCCGAGTTTAAACGCAGTGCCAAAAAAGTAGATGTAAATCCCTATTTGGAATCAAATCAAGCTCAAGATATCTTTTTTGCAGGTGATGGTGCGGGGCTCTCCAGAGGAATTGTAGCTGCCGCTACTACAGGTATTATTGCAGCAAGGGGGATTATACGAAAGGTCCAGTAAGGCACCTAACAAACTTATCTTTTATCAAACTTTTTGAAAACTTGCATTTTTCCTTTAAATATAGTATGGATTGTTTTATGTACTAGTCAGTAGAACAAGTAGCTAAATATGAATTTTTTAATACTCTAAAATACCATTAATAATATAGAAGGGATTTAAAATATTAGAATGTTATCCGACCTTTTACATTGGATTTCGCCCTCTTTAGCCGGTTTAGGCTAATTCTCTCACTCATTCTTTCATATTTAGGTGGATGACATTAACCCTTCCTTTTCCTTTACCTTTCACATTGGAGAAATTAAAAATTCGTGAAGGTTTCGGACGGGACAGTCAATACTACCTCATCAACATGGTCGTTTACCACAGGCTCAGCCTTTTCAGGTTTAATACCAGAAACTATTCCAAGCTATAATATACTTCTATTGATCAATATTCTTGGAATTACCGGGATAATCTTGATATGGAAGATGGAAAAATCACCTAAATAATTTTTTTTATTTCAGTCAATCTATACTCCCAAACTTGAAAATAGAAATCGTCTTTTTTCGTGTTGGTTTTTCTCGATTTAATGGTTTGAAAAAATCAACTTAGAATCTCCTAATAAAATCCCAAAGGATAAAATTCTTATGAAATACTTCATTAAACCTAAATGGGGTAATTAAAATTTCCAGAACAAGTGCTGACGAATTCCGGTATTTAATTCCAGAGACCTTATTTGAAGATATTACGCAGAAACCGTCCGAGGAATATCCTTACATCATCCATGGATGGCTGTTTGCCGAAAGAAAGAAAGGTTTCGCTATCTGTGAAAAATATGAACTGAATCCCGATATTAACATAGAGCGGGGGAAAAAGCATAATAAGCCAAGTTCGTGGATGCGGTATCAAAAATCAAAACTTTATAATATGCGAAAGTTTAAAAACAACCGAAATGTGGATATTGTGTGGCAATGGCATTCTCACCCTTCGGGCAACAAGAAGCTCCATAAAATGGACAAGCGGATTCTGAAATATATGAGTAGCGGTGTTATGATAATCGTGATCCCGCCCATTCCAGAAAAGGACCAAGAGGCGAGCATAGTGGGTTGGTATTACAACAAGCGGAATCGGAGGAAACCAGAGATTAAGAAAATGGTGTTCGAACTCATTTTAAAATAAAATAAAATCTCTAAACCTTTATTTTTATAATCATTTTAAGGATTTTCCATCTGCAAATTTTACATTTGGAATTGCTTTTCTCATGATATTATGGCGCATTTACATCGGTATTAATCATTTGTCCATCGGAAGCGATAAAAAAGCCCCGTTTCACCCTTTTTCCCTTATATCTAAAAAAGTCATTATATTATTATGACATTTCTAATGTAACATCTCAGTATTAGACTATTTTTAATCTCTATTCGGGTTATAATTAAGTAAAAAGAAAAAATAAGAGTGAATAAAAAGAATTCAGATGATATAAAGCCCCCAGAATTGAATCGTTCCCGAATGCGACCCAGAATTGATGGAAAAAAGTTGACTGATGTTCCTTTAAAGTATTCTCAACTATTTGTTCCGTTCTCTAAATTTATACCACGAGATAAGCTTATCAAAAAGATTACGGAAAAAAATTCAGAAGAGCGGATTAAGAAATATAGCGAGCAGTATAAGGCGATTTTAAAGTTGGAATTATTCTTATAGTATCGGAAACATTTTTCTATAATCAATAAACTGCTCGGTTCTAAAATATCTTATATTATGTCCCCTTTCTCTCTTCACCATTATGGATATTGGGATATAAATAGATGCTAATTCACCCTTTTAAAATGTCATTATTGCCTTTCAACATTATTTAAATCTTCCCTTTTTTTATAATGACTGATCAGATATTAGTGATCCAAATTCTAAAGTCATTACAATACAAAAAAGTCTTATCAAAGTTAAATTTCATCTCAGTATAAGAAAAGGATAATCTCTTTTTTTGATTTACTCTCACCATCATTCTTGTCGCTTACGCTCATCCATAGATTGATTCACCTTTTTCTATATATTCAATTTCACATCTTCCACCCTTAGACATGAGGTTTTCCAGCTTTTTATGCAATTCTTTCAGGGATTTTTCTATAGCCATGATTTTTCCATTGTATATTGCTATGGTATACCCCCTTATCTTACTTAATATATCTGCCGTTGAGTCTACAGGCAAGGGTAATTTAATTTTTTGTTTCCCTTCTTCATTTTATTTTTTTTTTACTTTTTTTTATTTAATACGCATCGTAAAAGGTTCATAATATAAATCTTGA
>CAZDJH010000360.1:0-4655 GCA_964505645.1 uncultured archaeon
CCTTCTTCAATCCCTCCCGAAGCAGCATTTTGGGGGCATTGTTCTAATTTACAAGATTTCAAGGATGAGATCGCTAAACGAATCTCTTCTAATTAAGTCAGCCATTTTTACCAATTTTATGTTTCGTAAGTAGCAGAGAATATAGCTTCATAAAAAAGATTGAAATACGCTACAAAACTTATTTTCTTAATTTTACTTGCCAAGGTAGCAGAGAATATTAGGAAGAATTGAACGAATAAATGTGTGTCAATATAGATGACGCTCAAATCTTTAATCATTTGAAGCAGAATTTTCTAATTATTGCTAGTTGTTTTTTTACCTGGTTGCTAAGGTCTGTGCTTCCAATTTTAACTTTAATTGATTCTAAATCCCAATTATGTATATTTTTTCCTCGCCAGAGCCCAAATAGTTGAATTGTATCTTTAGTACCTCGCAAACTTACGGCTCCAAAATAAATGCAATTAAGATAAATAAAATCACAGAGCATATTCCATTTGCCGGAATATTCTGTTGCTAATACATTAAGAGGGGGTAATTCTAAATAATAGCTGGGGACTCCTGGACCTCGTGCTTGGTGAACAATTTGTTTATCTGAACTTAGAAATAGTAAATTATAATGCTGTGGGAGAATTTGGCTTTTAAAGTCTTGGAGTATTTGGATATCTTTATCTTTTTTTTTATTGATTGTAACTCCTTCATTCATAAGGCATTTTGAATGGGTGCGCATTTTATTAAATTCGATTAGGCCGATTCTCCGTTTTCGGGTTTTTAAATTGTCATTATTCCAGAATTCAGCTAGAATCTTATTTTTACCGGTTAATTTATTTTTGAGGGAATTTAGCTGAGAATTTGAAATTTTTTGTGTCGAACGGAGTTCATCAAGAACAATTTCCGATAAAACAAAATAAAAATTATCCATTTCATTGACATATTCATGATTCATAACCGAGTATATTCGATGCATAAAGCAATTTGTATCCAATCCGATAAAAGTATAGCGTTCTCCTTTTAGAGGATCAATCGATTTAATGTGATCTAATTTTTTTTTAACTTGAGCCCAATTTTTCATTTTTAAAAACCCAGAACCAATTAAGGAAGCTCTGATTACTCCATATTTCGGAATAATTTCAGAAAACTCGAACAAGTTTTTTCTATTCATTAACTCATAATATTCAGATTTTGAGAGTTGTAACCTTAATTCTACAGTCTCACCGAGCGAGATTTGGTAGAGCGCATCACTTAAAAGATAAGGAAATAGAGTATATCGATAATTACCTCTATTATATAGAACATTAAAAAGAATGGGCAATTCTTCAATTTTCAAAACGAATTCATCAAATTTATTACTCATTCTAAAAGCTCCATTACATTAATTAATTTTTGATTTGTAAATGGAATGTTGATAAACGCCCGATTCAAATATTCTCGGCCCCATAATTGCAGGTAATATAATTTCTCTACTTTATTTTTGATGGCAATATTCATCGCAATGCTAGACATAAACTTACGACCAGGTGTCATATCAATGGCAATCACCTCATGAATATACTTTTGGATAGTCTCATTGAAAATATTGACAAATTCATTCATATTACCCTCATCAGCCTCTATAGGTTCTAAAATTGGGTTGACTACTTCATATTTTTTTAGAATGTAAGTTATCCAATCTTTTACACTTTTAAGATTTTTTTTTATTATAGGATCATCATGAGCATTATTAAACAGCACAATTCTCTCTGGGATGAAATGGAGATCATTTTCAAAAAAACAAGTAGGCCATATTGGATTAATCACGGCAAATTTGCTCCATCCAACGGTTGAGATCCATACTTTCATATAATTCTAAATCGATTGGTAAATTTCAATACTTTGGAATTTATTCTAAATCGATTGCTTTTCTTGTCTAAAAAAAAGTCTATCCTTACATTGAGTTCTACTAGAGGGATTTGAAAATGAATATATTTGGTATGTTGCGAATCCAATTCTACAAAGTGTTTCGAGCCTCTCGCTTTTTCGCACCTATTTAAAAAGAGGCTCGAAGTAATATCAGAGAACCATCTTTCAATTATTTAAAATAAATCCTTATACTTTTTTCTAATCTCCTTGAGTTTCCTTTCTCTCTCTTCTTTATCCATTTTGGAAATCTTTTCTCTTATCTTATGGATTTCCTCTAAGGATTTTTCTTCTTTTAATACACCATTTCCTCTGTAGTGCATATAATCACATCCTTTTCGTTTAATTTCTGGTTAATTTTTTTCGCTTCCAATTTTGTTTTAAATTTGACGATATGGGTTAAATTCCAACTTACAATAGCATCCATATTATGTTTAGTTGCGATAGCAATATGCAAAGCATCATTATAATATTTTTTTGGAATAATGTGGTTATTTATATACACATCGGCTAACTCCTCTATAGATCTTGAACTCTTTAAAGCTTTGATTTTACAATTCTTCTTGTTTATCCACATTTTTCACTGAAGTCATTTAAGATCAAACTTTTAATGCTTTTTTTGTATTTAATTTAAAATAATATTGATATATTAATATTCATTTAATCTCAAAATTAAATAATTTAGATACAAGTAAGGGTTTGTTCGAAAATAAATTCCCTCCCTTTAAATATTAATGTTGCCAAAAGGTATATTATCGCGGGCTAATACAGTAATTCCAGTTGGGACCACATTGGCACGCTTAATGGCTAAAGATTCCATCTGCTCTTTACTGTATTTATAATTGTTTTATTCTCTCCTTAAAATCCTTTAAATCAAGTTTTTCCCCGATATCTAGATGCAATGGTGGATCAAAAACTGGATCAATCCGCTTTAAGTGGCTTAAATTGAGCAGATTCTTATCATGAGACGCAAGAGTTTTAATTCCTACTTTATTCATCGATGCTACTATTAAAGAATCTCGACCTCCAATCCCCGTTTTACGATAATTCTTAAGAAATTTGATAGCGTTAACAATTAAAACTTGATTAACCTCAATAATTTGACAATTTTTTAAAGAAACAAAAGCAATAAGAGTTTGTTCAATTTTATTAAGGTCTAATGATTTTTTCTTATCACGGATTGAGAAAAGGCTATGAGCTACCTCAATAGGAATTATAGAACTCAAATAAATTTCCTCGGTTATTAAAATATCCTCTACCCAACTCTTAATATTAATATGTTCCTTGGAATGGGTATCAAAATAATAGATTAAAATCTGGGTGTCTATGGTCAGCAAGTTTATTCACTCTATTATTTTTTTGAAAGGGATGGGTTCATCTGTTACTTCACGAAGATGGTTTTGTAGTTCTTTTGCTTTTTTTATAAAGTCTTCAGGTTCTACAGCTTTTTGTACGATTAGCTTTTCTTGATCAATTTGAAATATTACTTTTTCACCGGCCTTTATGTTAAGCCTTTCCCTAATCTCTAAAGGGATAAAAATTCTACCTTTATTGTCGATTTTAGCTTCTAAATACATTATTTAATCACTATACGCTTTAATTTCTAAGATTAGATTTTAAAACCTAATCTTCTTATCTTCTTCTATATTATTATTTATTATTATAAAATAAATTTGATTTAATAAATAATTCTAAGATAGATTTAAAACCACATTATTTAATTGAAGTTCGGATCCCTTTTTCCTTTAACCGTTTTTTGAAATCCTCGCTAAACTCATCAAACAACCTTTGATTAATGTTTTTAACAAATTTATAAAGTGTCTGAAATGAAAAAAGAATTGTTAATAATAAAACGTAAGAAAGCTCGAGAACTTCATGAAAAGGGTTGGAGTAATCGTAAAATAGCAAGACATTTAGTTTCAAGTAAAGACAGCATAGGGAAGTGGGTAAAAATGACTGAAGATGAGATTTTAACGGATAATAGGGGTTGGAAAAAAGGCAAATTAAGGAAATACACGGAAACAGACAAGGAGAAGGTCATAAAAATTCGAGAGGCTTTAGAGAAAGAAGGGAGTTTCTTTATAGGGTCAAAAGTTATAAAAGATAATTATGAAAACCAAACAAATAAAAGGGTCAGCGAATCATTTATAAATAGAACATTAAAGGAAGCTAAACTGTTAAAGAGCCATGGAAAAAGAAAAAAAGGAGCGAGTAAATACATGAGCTACCCGCAGAGAACATTAAATAAACTGGGAAAGATCATGATGAGCATGGATTTTATTGGACCCAAATATCTCAAGGGTTCGGATACCAGGATTAACTTCCTCTCATGCAAGTATATTCGTCCGGAAAAAGAAGGAATAGTAAAGAGGATTAAAGGGCAAATTCTCACCAATCCTTTAAGGAAAAAAAACAGTCTGTTTATCACAAGAGTGAAAATTTGTTTTTTGAATTCCGATTTATCGATGGAGAGAAATTAGTAATTACTTTTATTCTTAAGCAAAAACCGCCTCAAATATTAAAGGAAAAAATCAATTCCTTTGCTAGAAAATGTGAGGCTCAAATAAAGAAGAGTGCTGAATCTAATTTTCCTACATTATCCATCAATAATTTAGCCAAAAATGTACTAGGACATGATTTAATTGATAATTTTGAAAGTTTTCAAATGACTTTCTCATGAATAGTGATTCATAAATCTCTTTTGCACATCTTTTAATTTAAGAAAGAAGATTTTTCAATTTTATATCCGATATCGATTTATC
>CAZDJH010000361.1:0-4651 GCA_964505645.1 uncultured archaeon
GTAATCGAGTAGATTGAACATAAAACTACAAAATAATGAAAAAGAAGGTTCACAAGCCTAGATTTGGAATAAAGTAATCTGAAATTCTTTTGGTATTATAATTGAAATAATTTTCAAGGATTTCGATGAGAAACTCAAGATAGGAAAAAGAGACTTTAATATTCGACTCTTCCTTCAATAAGTCTATTAACTCCTTTTTTCCAATTGTTTTTCCTTTATTATAGTTATCAACTATTTTCATCGTTTCTTGAGCCAATTCGTATGCTACATTAATATCGTTTCGAAGTAGGATATAGCTATACCCTAACTTCTGTTCGCTTAAAAATCGATGTACTATCTGCTTTTCAATCTTTAACTCGTCTTTATCTATGAGTTTATCTAAGTTATTTACGATTTCTCTTTCGTCAAAAACCATATGGGTTTTTTTATATTTCCTTTTATTCTCTTTGTATTCTTCCTCAGTTATAAAGGTTATATCTGGTTTAAAGGTCCCTTTAGTTATGTAAGAGAAGAAATGCTCAAGATGGTCCCATAAAAATTCTTTTTCTGAGATTAACAGAATTTTTTTACCAGAAAAAATCGATTTGAGAATGAATGAAAAGACCATGGGTAATAAGTTTAACTTAATTAGGTCGATATCGATCGTATCTGTTCCTGGGACCTCCAATTTCGGCGCTTGTTTTTGCTGTTGTATTTCAGGAAGTTCTAATTGAAAGTCAGCTGTAAAATAGTTCCGCACTTCAAAGTTTTTATCAATATATGCCACGAAGGTGTGTTCGCAAATTATATTAGGCGCGATATTTACCGCTAATAAACCGCGTTTTACATTTTCCAGAGCGGCTTCGGATACATCAATAGTTCCTCTTGATTGGCAAGTGGGACATATAATCTGTATCTCTGTCAAATTTTGTCACCCTTTAGGTTCTTGCATAATAAAGTAATGCGTAATGGAAAATCACGGCACCTGCAATTTCCATAGTAGGGCCAATTATATAAAAAACCTTTGAAATACTCAAGAAGGTATACGAGTTAAAGAGGATCCCTAACATGAAAACTATTAAACCGGTTCCATGTAATAAGCCTTTTAACCTTGTAGTACCGGTCGTTTGAAACGCTACCCGTATATAAATAATAGGAATAAGAGTCGCCACAATTAATAACAATATAACAAAAAAGAACATATAATCAAAGAATATAATTTCCAGAATTGCCGAAATCAGTATAAGGATAGTGGGGATAAATTTTAATTTATCATAAACATTCTTTTCTACCACAAACATTAAAACTATCAATCCAATATGGCCTAAAAAATTTCCCGTAAGGTAAAGTGCATCATAAAGGCGAGTGTCTTCCGTAACTACGAGATCATTGACTACAAAAATCGATTGAGATATAATAAAAAAGATGAAGTATGCCGCAATTCCCAAATAGTAATATCGTAATGCGGATTCAATTGTTTTCACTCTTAAAAAAATATTTATTGCAAAAGCAGCAAGATAAACAAATAAACATACCATCAATAAGTTTGAAATAAATTCAATCATGAAAAATCAAATTTTTATATTTATTCTATGTGTTTATTATCAAATATACCATTTAGAATATATAAACTTTATTCAAAGTCACTTAAAGGATTTTGATCCTAAAATATTTTTTGAAACTGCTAGAATGGAATTTAAAAAAAGAAAAAAAATATTAAAGAGTGATGTTTATTCTTAAAACTTATAACCCAAGTCTTCTAACCGTGCTTTCTCTTTCTCCTTATGGATATTTTCCAGTTTTTCTTTTGTTTTCAGCCATTCATCTCCCTCAAGCGGGTAATAATTCATCGCGATAAAGCAGATAAAGAGCAAAAGGGAGGGAATGAGCATCCAGCCTATGATGACCCCTAGATCTGCTAAGACGGTTTGATTCTCTGGTTCTAATAACGTGTCATATCCAAACCCGACAATTATCGCCATAAAGATCATTTGGGCCAGAGATGTGGCATATTTGGTGACAAAAGAGTTCACTCCTGCATACATACCTTCTCTTCGCTGACCAGTGATACTTTCATCATAGTCAATCACATCTCCATTCAGCAATGGAATCAAGTATAAGCCTCCTGCTAATCCTATCCCGATCCCGACACAGCCGATTAGAGTTGCGATCGCAACATATCCTAAAATAAGTATGATAAAGCACGAAATGGCAAAAATTACGATCCACATCTGTACAGCTTTTTTCACTGTTATTCCCTTTCCTTTGACAGCAAAAAGAAACACGCCAATGATTACACCTATTAACACACAAACTAATAAGAGATAATAATTTTGGCCTAAAGCATCGGGAAAATAGAGGAGCCCTTGGATTATTCCCCCTTGACAATATACTACTGTAAATGAAATGACTTCAAATACCAGAAATGCCCGATTTGTGAGCGTCTGCTTCAGTGATTCAATGAAGGGTGCTTGCGACTCATACTTGACATACACCTTTTCTTTATAAAAAAAGGTACTTGTAAATGTTATTACGGCTAATATTATACCCAAGACCATGTGAAATATGAAATATGGCCATAGATTATCCCCAAAAGCAGGCTTAAGAAAATCCAATAAAACGAGAGGAATAAGCGTTGCGATCACCGTAAAGAAAACCTTCCAAATAAAGATACTACCGCGCGCTTTATTCGATACTGCCATTTCATAGGGCATAACATATAAAGATGTTGCAACTGCCGTCCAGAGAGTATCATAAAAGAAGAGGGTAATTAAAAACTGGAGAAATAAAGTTAATTGCTCTCCAGAGAAGATTGGGAGCCAAGTAAGAATATAAAATATGCCTAATATGGGACCGCCATATCTGATATAGGGAATCCTTCGCCCTAAACTATGGGTTGTGTTATCGCTTAAAGAACCAAAGAGCGGGTCGTTAACCATATTCCAGGCACCAAAGATGCCCCAGACCATTATTGCCCAGAGTGGATGCAAGCCCATACTAGTTGTATACCAGAAATTTAGTAAGCCCCCACCCACAAATGTTTGTACAAAAGCCACAATAGCATCAGCAGAGGTTACGGAAATACGGCTTTTCAATGGAACAAATTCTTCTTGTAAATTTTGTTGACTCATTTAGATCATTTTTTTATGTTTTTCGAAAAATCGATAGAATTTTATTAATAGAATAAAAACTAGATCCTATATAAATACTATACATTAATGTTTAGCATTAATTCTCTAAGTGCTCTGAAGCTTAATTGGGTCTTGAATGATGTTTAGATAGAGCTTATAAAGGTAATCCTTATTTCACATTTGGACGAGAGGATTGAGTTTCGATATTACCCCTTTGACCGAATCTATGAGCTTATAGATGAGATCAAGAAATCAGGAAAGGAGTTTTTCAAGATGTTTCACCTCTCCAATTGCGCTTGATAAACGCAAAAATAAGCTCGTGGAGATCTTCTTATCGGTAGCCAATATCTACGAAGAATGGAATGGAGGGTAGGGAAAGGGCACGATAAAGGTGAATGTCGACACGGTAATGATCCATCCTGACTATAAAGGTATGGGAATATTTTCCGATCTCAATAATAACGGATATCTTACTTATACCTTTTACCGTCCCATTGATATTGAGGGGCCTATATATGGTATAACAGCTCGAAGGGAATCAACAATAAAGAGGCAATCAACTTCAGTTTCTCACACTGTAGCCTCACCTGGAAACATATCGTAATGGAAAAGAAGCTCCGGAGATTTCTTTTTGATCTTTTTTTAAATAAAGTAAATTACCTATATTTTATTTTAGTAATTAATCCCGTGAAAATGATTAAAAAAACAAAAATATCGATAATTTCCCCTGAGGCAACGGTTAAAGGTGTATTTCCCATAATAATATGAAGGATGGATCTTACAACTTGAGAGATTAGGTAAGCTCCAAATCCTATAGTAAGTATTTTGGGATTCACTTGGGATAATCTCTTATTTTTATAAACTAAGTAAAAAGTTATAGTAATAACTAATAAAGATGTTAAAACAATTAGCGAAAGGATTAACGGACCAGTCTTTTCGTTCAATACCGTCAGAACTATCACAATTTCTAACAGAATAATTATAATGGTAATAATTTTCTGGATTCGCTTTAAAAAAGGTTCATTTCTTAATTCCGTTTGATCCTTGTAAAGAGAATAATAAAACAGAAGCATTCCAACACTCAAATAATACATAGGGCTTAGGCTTAATAGCGCAATAATATAACGGCTTTTGTAAATAATTAAAAATAAATTATATTCAGCAGTATAATAAGTGAGACTATAATAAATATCAAAAAATTTTCCGAAGAGAATTAAAGTAAAGAATAAACCGAATAAGAAGGGGATATCAGAAAAATATTGATGCTCTTGCTTAAACCATTGATGGAACATAAAAATACTCATAATAAGCAGGATAAAAATCCTAATTGTGGTGGTGACTACTACATATTCCGAACCTTCATATGTCTTTAATGTTTCTATCATAGGATTTATTAAAAGGAAAAAATATATTAAACTAAATATGCCTCCAATAATGAATAGAGAAATAATGATTACGACTTTAGATTGTTTATCTTCCATAATATCACATTTTTTTATTTAAAACCTCTTTTTTATTAAGAATATTTTATATTAAATCCT
>CAZDJH010000362.1:0-4620 GCA_964505645.1 uncultured archaeon
ACGCTTAGCGGACTCGTAGGAATCCCCGTCCTTTAGGGCGGGGAGACTTCAATATGTTTTTCCCTCCATATTAAATTAATTTTGGTAATGGTATTTATGAATTAATCATACCATATGGTAATTGTAACACTATTATCAACCCATAAAAGTGGACCAGAGATTATCTTACTTGGTTTACCATTATTTTCTATAATGTTTCAAATAGCATAAATTTTTTAAATTTAAAAAATAAAAGAACTCATTATGACTACTTTTAAAAAAAATAAAACTGAAAAGAATAGCGAAGCTTCATTAGAAAAAAAACGCACACGCTCCTATAATATGATTTTCATTGCAATTTCACTCGCAATTTTAGGGAGTTTGGGATTAACTTTCATAATCCAGATGGACCTTCACCCCGGTTGGGAATTCAACATTGGAGATTATCCTGCAGAGGCAAATTATTTGTTAGCTTCTAATAAAGACATTCTCTGCTACTCGGATAGTTATGGTTATGATGCTCCTCAAAAATTAAACCCCGACCCACAATGGGGGGGCGTATTTTTGCTTAATCGGATTACGGGGGTTCCAAAAGCCCAAAGGACAGATTTTGGTGGACCTATAAAATATGCCTCCGAGATAATAGATGTGGATGGAGATGGGACGAACGATTTTTTAATCGATGTGGCGACGGTTGGTGACGAGTGGGTGCCTGAAGAAAATGGTAGAAACTATGATCTGGACATAATAGAGAATGGATTTACTAATAAGATAATAAGCGGTAAAGACCTCACGGATGTAGGTGGAGTAAATACCTTTTCAAAGCAAGAAATATTTGATGTAGTGGCTTTGGATAATCTAACAGATTTTAAAGAAGACCTAATTTGCTTGGAAAAACATAATGTGTCGGGGGATCGATTTGAAAGTTCCTATTTAATGTATCTACGCTCCTATTTTATTAACGGAACAATGGTTAAAAACCTCACATTAAATCCGGGGGCAGATATAGGTCATGATTCCAACGATTCCCCCCTCCCAAAGATAGAATTATTCAAACATAATGGGATTAATCAATTACTTTTTGCGAATGAAACCTTTTTTGTCCTTTACAACTTGACTTCACCTGATTTTCTGGAGAACGTGATTTACGAGTATAACTTTACTGATAGCAATAACCCTTTAAATAATTTTGAAATAATAGAAGATTTGGATGGAGATGGAACGAGAGAAATCATATTAGTAAACCAGACAGGGGACAAATCAAGCCAAGTGTGTATCCTTAATGGTTCTAGCGGAGAGAAACTCTACAATTTTTCCCAATCATTTATCGATAATTTCCGTGCTGCGTATATAACTGAAATCGGAAATAGTGTATCAGGGACGTATGTGGCATTTGATTTCCATACATATGAAGATTCTTTAAATACTAAGATCTATAAACTCACTCAAAGTGAAGGAAACTCTGTATATAATAGAACCTATAAAGAGCAATATATGTTAAACAGTCTAACGATTACCGTACTTAGGGGGGATTTAAATGCTGATAACATCAATGAAATAGCCTTTTATAATATAGAACCTTCCACAACGATGGCTACGGATTATGTTTATGTATATGACTTTGTAAATAATCTCCTTATAAGTAGATTAGATCTAAATACTGAAATAAGATATATAAATAGTATTGATGATTTTGATGGAGATGATAAAGCAGATTTACTCTTACAAAGATGGGGGGCAATTACTGCGGCGGCATCCTCAGACCCACAACCGATGTTTCTGTCTTCCGCATTCCCTCTTGGGCTGGGACTTCCTACGTTCATCCTCTTGATTGTGTTTTTAATAATAAGTGCACTGTTATTGATTGTGTTTGTCCGAAAATTTCGATTTTCAATGGAACCGCTAAAAGAAAAAGTTCGGGCGGGATTTAAAGAAAAGAAAATAACCATTTTTACAATTACGATATCGGTGGTACTGATTGTAATGGTGTTTATATTTTTCTTAAGTATGCTTAATGTGACGAAAAGCACGCTTATCATGGGCACTTGGGCGACTGAAATGTCTGTGTATACGATCTTAGTAATGATAATATGGTTTGGCTTATTGACCTTAACAGCTGCGGTGTATAACATGTTTTCTCCGTATTTTGCATATTTCTTTATTCGTTTACGAGACCTGTTGTTTAAGACATCGAAAGCTTATGACAATGAAATTATTATATTAGATTTAAAGGGAAGAACGAAACTTGGTTTGGTTTCGAAGATTAAACGAGTTTTAGTTCCCCTATTCTTATCATTGTCCATCGGATTCTATGTTTATAACAACATAGCACCACTCTTTGGTTATAAAACCAATTTAGAGGGGGTTACTGGAGATGCTTTCGGGAGGTTCTTGGGGGGATATATGTTTTACTGTATTTTACCGTTAATCCTCTCTTTCTTGATTTTTGGCTTTTTCAATGCGGGCAATTATCTACTTGATGATGCGGGGATTGTATACATAAGAGAACCAACAAAATATCGGAAACCATCTGATGTCGAACCAATCAGTTATTGGACACAGTCCATTGTTAAGGGGTTTGCAGGCCTATCTGCCCTGGTCACGTTCTTTCAATTTATTATAGGTCTTGATATGGGTTCAGTAATTACGGGACAAGGAGGTATCGTCGATCTTATTATACCATTTCTGCTCGGAATTATCTTTTATGGTCTTCCGTTCCTTACCGGCTTTTCATATATCCTTTTGGCCCAAGAACTCATGGATTTTTCCACGAACTACAACAGTAAACGTCTTTATAAGATTATGGATAAAAAATACGATACCCGACCGCGGGAAATTAAGGTCCCTCCCTCGGCACCCGACGAGGTATCAGAATCGGAGCAGACTGGTTTTTAAATTGCTAACCCTTTATTTTTCTTTTTCTCTTTTTTTAATATAAAATTCTGATATTGGTATATTTCATTTCCTACTTGGACATGTATTAATTTTAGGAAATCTTTTTCAGCGCGTTTTATATTTAGAAAAAGAAATAGCATTGCGAAAAGATAAATAGAAAAACTATTTTTTTTATTATAAGAATAAGATGAATAAAGTAAATAAAATACGCACCTATATTAATAAACCTTCCTCTCTGGATCAAAAGGCAATTAACTATGTGTTAGTGGCCATTTCTATGATTTTATCGGGTACTTTGAGTCTCATCTTTATTACTCAGATGGACCTCCAACCTGGGATGGTGTGGACTGAATCCGGAAGCGAATTCCACGAGGTAGAGGTGGAAATTGTGGCCGATTTGAGCGGGGATTCAAAAGGGGACGTACTTACTTACATCTATGACATTCACAATTATGGTGATTTAGATTCATCGCCAGATCCAAGAACGGGAAACCTCATAGCTTATAACGGAATGAATGGAAGAGTATTATGGGACAAAAAGTTCCAAGGACCGGTGAAAAAACTATTTCCCTTAGGCGATGTGAATAAGGATTCTATTGAAGATTATTTTATAAGCGTTGCCTCTGTGGATAATCGTTGGAGCGGTCCCAATGAAGATATGTTAGCATATGACCTCTCCGAATTCACCAATATACCCATTTCCGGAAAAGATGGGGCCATCTTAAGCGGAAACTTTACAAACCGCGGGATAATTGACCTCATTCATTTTGATGATACGTTTGAATTAGGAGAATATTTTTCGTGTTTAGAGATTTATAATGGCTCGGAATCCCCGGAGGTAGAAGATAAAAACTACGGGGTCAATATAACAAGCTACTATATGAACGGAACCCGTAAGGACACTGTATTTACTCGCGACCAATTGGGTGAAAATTTTGGCAATATTTGTGACAAGGCTATTCCGGCGCTCGAAAAATTATGTTATAATGGAACTGATCATATTCTTTATTTTGGGAGAAATACTTTTTATCTTTTAAATCGCTCAACACTTAATTTTTCTAAACCCATATATACTTATTCTTTTGATAAAGGAAACTATGACTTTGTTAATTACTTTCTTCTTAATGATTTAAATTCGGATAATACTTCAGAGGTTTTAGCTCTATTAGAAAATAAACAATTAGATAATGCGTATAATATAAGAGTTTTTAACGGTCATAATTGTTCCCTCCTTTATTCTTTCAATATAAGTATACCTAATGAGTATCAAATTTATGATGTCGGACTTTATAATATCTCAACTCGGTGCTGTGATACTACTGGAGATTATCTCTCCCTTAAAATCTCAGGGGAAAGAGATGATGTTTCTTTTTATAATTTATCAATTTTCAAATTTACTTATTCAAGTCACACCTTAGTACGCACATTTTTTGACATGACGGAAGGTGCAAATATTTTCCCATTAGCGTGTGACTTGGATGGAGATATGTTTAAAGACCTCGCAATATTTAAAGAAGTGAGGGCAACCGCAGCAACTATGAATGAAGTCGACAGATATATCATTAAAAGTGCCCATAGCGGTGCTACGTTAACAACTATTGATACAGAATTCGATGCCGCGGAAATCGTCTCAATAGAGGATTTTGACGGGGACAACAAAGGAGACCTCCTTGTGATTACCCCCAGCGCGATAATTGCTTTATCTTCCCATGCCCCTCAGCCACTTTGGTTGTCGAGCTCGTTTCC
>CAZDJH010000363.1:0-4610 GCA_964505645.1 uncultured archaeon
ATATAGAAATAAAAAGAAAAATAAAAAAATTGTATTCATATAAATTTCTGATATATCCATCAAAATATCTATATATGTTACTTTGATCTATATTTAATAATACTTTAATCATTATAATTACTTAGTATTCAAATAAAGAGCAATAAGCACTGAGAAAATTTGTAAATATGGCGTTAATTTTTATTACATGTCTCTGTTCGCTGGCGATTTGGTTGCCCCTTCATTTCATATCAGTAAATCATAAAAAACTGAATGCGATGTTTGAAGAGGAAATTGCCAAAAAGGTCGGAACCATATCGGGGCTCATCTCGGGATGGGGTTATTTCATATCTCTAATGGGGCTATGGGTATCCCCACAACCTAATTTAATAATTCCTATTGTTCCGGTAAAGATTGCTGAGATTCCGCTTCTTAATATCCCGCTTTATTTAATGAATATGATATCTTCTTGCCCCTTCATCATTTTAAGCATATATCTTGGAATTGCGGGGGTGAAAGGTACCACTTTAGAGGTATCGGAGACGCACCGTCCGAAAGAAGTGATAACGGAGGATGTTTATTCCAAAATCAGGCATCCGCAATATATGGGGGCAATAATGGCTCATATGGGCTTTTCTCTCCTATTTTCGGGCTTATATGCGTTTCTATCCATTCCGATCATTATCTTATATAATTATGTGATCGCATGGAAGGAAGAACAAGAATTAATTAAGGAGTTTGGAAATGATTATATACACTATAAGCGAAGGGTGCCGATGTTTATTCCGAAGGTTTCACGGCTTAGGAAGCAGAAAAGCGCCGAGTAATAGTTTATTCTTCCCCTTTTAAGTGGGGATTAATCAAGGTTTTAAAGATCATATGATTCTTACAGACATCCCGGCATACTCCGGGGCACACCTCGGGTACGCAGATGGTTTCATCGATATAATAGCGGAGGTCTTGCACTTTTTCCTCTTGGGAGTTGCCTTCCTTTTTCTGAACGAATTTCGCATTAATCGCGGGGCACCCAAAATATTCAATGCACTCGTTGCACTTTACGCAAGAATCAGAAATCGTATAATAGACTTCTCGGGGTTTCTCGGGGGCATGTTTTTTAAGTTCCCTCCGGTTTCTTCGCTCCTTCTCTAATGCACATTCCTCATCAATAACGATAACCTTTACCCCATTTTTCGTTAAAAAATCTTGAAAAATCCGTTCTAACTTCTCAATATTATATGAATCGGTGATCTTAAGATGGGGGATGTCCAAGCTTTCGATAAACGCGACCAAATCAATGGACCTCTCGTGAACGGTGGATTTATTACCGTAGGATTTTATTAGTGAAGAGGGTGTGGCGATGAGTTCTTGATGGCCGGTCATCGCAGTCCAGTAGTTGTTAAAAATAATGACCGTAAGGTCGATATTATTCTTAAGCGCGTTCAAGAGTGGCTGGATGCCGGTATGGAAGAAAGTGCTATCGCCTATATATGCGATTAGTTTTTGGTTTTCTGCGAGTACTTGCGCCATCCCGTTTGGGATACCTATTCCCGCACCCATACAAATCACCCAATCTATCAATTCATAGGGATATGCTTCACTGAGCGTATAACAACCGATATCGCCGGAATATAAAAATTCAATCCCTTGTTCTTCCTCCAATTTCTGAGTGATCTTTTTCAACGCGTAAAACACGGTTCTATACTGACATCCCGGACAGAATGTTGGTTGCCGCCTGGGGAGTCCCGGAATAATTTCTGCGAGGGCCTCCTCCTTTCTGGAAAATTCGTCCAATAGATATTGATTGTCGACCTCAAAAAATCGTGCGAGGAACTTTATTACAATATCCGTGTTCAATTCCCCCGTAGTTGGTAAGTAGTCTTTTCCATGAACTTCCAAATCCCTTTTAGCATCACAGAAATTACAAAATACCCGCTTCGAAAAGGTTTCGATAAATGGTTCCAATTCTTCTACGATCAAAAGACTGTTTAACTTATGTTCATTTGCAAAATGGCAGATTTCTTCCCTATTTATGGGAAAAATAAGACCAACCTTTAAAATTGGAGGGTTAATATTGAGCTTGTGGCAAGCTTGAAGAACATAACTATAGCAAATCCCACTTGTGATTATTCCAATATTTGAATGGGGCTTCTCTTCGTCCCACACCTTTATTTGGCTTAATAAATGGAAAATCTTTTTGTTTTTCGCCACTTGGGTAATTTTTTCAAAATATTTTTTCTGATTACTGAGCGCCCTCCCTAATGTGTTGACAAATCTGTCTGGATTTTTGTGAAATCGTCCGGTTCTTTTTGGCTTTTGAATCTCTCTGAGTTCAACTACGCCATGGGAATGGCATAATCTGGTTGTTACATGGACATAAATGGGGATCTTCATTAATTCAGAAACTCTGAGTGCCTCTTTAATGAAATCTTTACATTCCTGTACTGTTGACGGCTCAATAATCGGGATTTTCGTATGGAGGGAATATAAACGATTATCTTGGGCGTTGGTTGAGGAAAGAATTCCCGGATCCCCACCACATAAAATAACCATCCCACCATTCACTCCAGAATAGGGAAATGTATGCAGGGGGTCGGCAGCCACATTGAGTCCGAGATGCTTGAACATTACCACAGCACGAACGCCCGCCCAACTTGCACCGACACAAGACTCCAATGCCACTTTCTCGTTTAAAGCGTAATCAAAGGTAAAGTCCTCGGAGGTATCGGAGCGATATTTGAGTAAGTCTCCAACCTCGCTAAGCGGGGTACCAGGATAATTAGCAGCAAATCTTACACCCGCTTCATATATGCCTCGGGCAAATGCCTCGTTCCCGCTCATTAATACCCTTTTTCCGCTTGAATCCTCATACAAGTCTGCTATATTCAAATTGAGATCACCAAATAGTATCGTTTTTAATAAATTTTCTTTCCTATGTAATTAATAACATAAACTGGTAAAAAAATTCCCGTTATAATCTAAAATTGAGTAATTGATCTTCGAAAGGGTAATTTAATAATGAAAAATAGGACATATTCTAAAACATTTTTATGATTCAATCGATTAATGAAGATTTTGTTCAAGATCCTTAAGATTTAAGTATGAGAGGTGAACAGATTTCATCTTTTATTTCATATACCTAAACTTTATATATTTTAAATCATAATTAACTATAAAGTTTTCATTATTTTCAAAAAAGGTTAAACAGATTTTAAAAAGTTATGTAGGGTGGATCAAAACTAATGCTTAGATTATGGGATGACAAAGCGGATAAAGTAGTCAGAGGAGATAACCTAAGAGAGATAAATCCAATGCAAGAGCGTCTCTCTAGTGAAGGAAATTATACGCATATTGTATTCAGCAAGCTTATGTTCAATAACCCAAAGTATAAGATCCCCGAGGATGATTTAAAATTATTCAAGAAGTTTTTGGACGGAGGCTCCAGGAGTTATCCCTCAGATGGAAGTATCCCGTTAGACGTGGTGGCGACCGAAGCGCAGCGAATTATCAACGAGATTATCGACATTACCTCTAATCCTGATCATCGCTTTTATGAGAAAGCTCAAAAGACCCTTCAGAATGGAGGATATGGGATTGTCCGGGGATGTGTGAAGATCTACTTGGAGAAGTATACAACAAGGGACTGGAGGAGAAAGCGATTTACGGATGATATTGATTTCTGGATTTATGATGTGGACCTTTTTGAGCATGTGCTCAAGAAGAGTGGATATATGGAAGATAGAGAGACAAATGAATGGGAGAAACAAGTGGAGTGGAACGATTATTACTCAGATCAAAAAAAGCGCGATAAGATTATTGCTTCAAACGATTTGAACTTGAACTTGGATTTTACCGGTGGTAGTTATATCGATGGGACCTCGCTCCGCGATATTTTCAAAAAGAAGTTAAAACGTGGACATGATGTTGATTTGAGCGATATCCTCAATGTTGCAATGCTTATGCATAATCCAAAGGGAGAACGTTCAGCGGAATGGAACGGCGCATGGCAGGCGATTTTAGAATCTGCAAATACCCGGGATTCCAGGATCGTCTCAAACATGATTTCCTTATGTAGGTATGCCCATGCCATTGCGGATTATATCGAGCGGGTCGGGAACGCCATCAGAAAATATAACAAGCTCATCTTTGATAAATCCGAATATCCAAGCAGCGAATTAAAACGAATATGCCGCTATTCCACCCACTGGATGGGTTATTTAATTAATAACGGTTCAGAGGCAACGCGCTCGATGATCTATTCCTATTTAATCGACCAGCAAAACAAAAAGAAAGTAAACTCTCAAAACCTGCGCAACTTTGCAAACGAAGTGATGGATTTACTTAATTCTAAGTTCCAGCACTTAAAGATAAGGTTTGAGATTAAGAACTAATTTTTTTTATCCCTTTTCTTGTTGGCCGGTTTTTTTCTGGCTTATACCATCGTTAGAATTTTGGGTTTACCTTATTTTTAAACTTAAACATATTAATATGAAGATAATTTATCTTATCTAATTGTAGTTAATATTAAATAAGTTCTTTTAAATAATTCAAAAGAATTGTAGAGAATATGGAAATTTCTTAACTACAAAAAGAATTTACTTTACAGATTGTTTATGTTTTATAATTTCCTATTT
>CAZDJH010000364.1:0-4606 GCA_964505645.1 uncultured archaeon
AGGGCTCATCATCGGGGTCGGGATTGCGGGCGGCATCGGCGCGGCGGCGGTCATCGTCGGCGGAGTCCTATACTACAAGAGGCGCGGCACGGGAGACAGCCCCTATTCGTATCCAACGCAGAACGATTAAATTGGTTAGATAAGTATATATCTACAAGTAATTAGTTTTTTTCCTTTCCTTTTTTCTTTTTCTTTTTCTTACTTCTTTTCTTGTTATAAGTAATTGTGATTATAAAATTCAAAAATAAAAATGGAGATTTACAAGAGATTAACTTTCTTAGGGAGATATATCCTTAAACTCGTAGTAGAAAGGGTAATGGAGGGTATTCTAAATCAGAAAATGAATATAATAATAGTTTCATTACTTTATTAAGTTGGGAAGAGAATCTTCTTGCTTTAATATGCGATTCTTTATTATCATGATAAAGTTAGAGGCTTACAAAAGTACATCGCGTTCAGATTTATATTCCTTTAACACTAAGTTTGAAACGGTACGGCGGATATAATCCTTTTTGTTTAGTTCTCGAATAAACGTATTTACATCTTCGGGATTCTTGAATCTGCAGATCAGAGCGGCGGAGTGTTCCCCCGTGGTATGGAAAATGGAGCAAACCTCTGTTCGCTCCCTAAGTTTATTAAGAATATCATCTGTATACTGTCCATCTATATTCATCCGTATCAAAAATGTGAGATCATAGCCTAGCTTTTTATTATTTAATCTAATGGTATAACTCTCAATGATATCTTGTTTTTTAAGTTTCGCGATTCGATTATGGATGGTCCCAATGGAGATTCCCAGTTTGTCCTTAATCTCTCTATAGGAGGTTCTCGCATTATCTTGTAAAATCTTGATAATATCTCGGTCGATGTTGTCCATTACTCTATTTACCTCGCTTGAAACAGTAAGTATATTTAAAATTTTTTAACAAATTAAGTTATAGATTGAACGATATTTAAAAATGTTTATTATTTTTTCTTAAAACTAAACAAATATCACATTTTTTCTTAAAATTTAAATGTTTTTATAATTCAAAGAAAAACAAGATTCCTATTATTTTATGATGTGTTTCTCAATTAGATATAGATAATTTTGGAAAATCACAATAATCACATTATTTAAAGCTTAAGTTCCAACCGAGAATAATGGAAGACTTCTATAAAAACCAAACACTCAACAGAGCTATATTCCATGGAAGAGATATTAAACATATTCGGTTATTTGGGGGATTATTTCTTCTTAAAAATGAAGAACCATTTTTATATTACGAATCCGATAACATATTTTTTGAAGTTAGAAATGTATCAGATATGACCATAACTGAAGGAACTGCTGTGAGATATGAAAATAATCAGAATTTAGTGAATTCAATTGCTAACTTCATTAAATTAAAGGATTTTAAGAGATCTGTTAATAAGTGCAGAGAATATCTAACTGATGCTTCATTAAGTGAGTTCGAGAGCTTTTTCAAGATAAATCAAGGTGCGGCTTATTTAAATCTTGAAGAGTTTGATAAAGCTATCCTAAACTTCGAAGAATCGTTACTATTAGATGACAACATTCCTAAAATTTATAGCAATCTAGCAAGAGCTTGGTATGGTAAATATACTAAGATTTTAAAAATAGGGGAACAATTTAAACTACGCGAGCTCTATGCAATCGAATGTCTTCTAAATGCTAAAAAATATTATGATTTATTGATTAGTCTTGAAAATGAACCCTCTAGAGATGAGTGTATTGAAGAGGTCTCTCAAATAAGGGTTCCAATCGATGATGGGCTGGAATATTATTCTACTGATTTTATTCGGGGTTTGTCTTCTAATAGACTTCCATATATCATTCATGAAATAAAACAAATTAGTTTGGAGTTCACAAGTGAGATAATTAATAAAAACCCCGAATTATTTGAATCATTAATCAGCAGCTCTTTTTATGATATTGATACTTTAGCTTGGTTTGCACTAGCCAAAACATATATGGCTCTCAACCAGAATGAGATCGCTTTAGGTATTGTAGAAAAAGGAATGGAATTTGTTGAAGAAAAAATCAGTGGGTTTGAATTAATGAAAATAAAAGGAGAATTGCTTTTAAAATTAGGGAATATTGAAGATGCCTCAAGGATCTTTTCAAGTCTATTGGAAAGAGACGAAAACGATTTTAGAGTAAAGGAATTTTACGCAGATATATGTTGGGGGGCGGCTAAAGTTGCTAAAACATTAGATGATATTCCCCGATTTGAAGAATTAAAAAGTAGAACGATAAGTCTTATTGAAACTCATTGCTATGATAAGGAAAAAAGAATTATCATAAATGAGGAACTGTCAAATACTTGAAATGGCTATAAAAGTTAATAGTACAACCTGAAGATACAATATTCCTTGTATATGAACAATTTCTCTTTAGACGAGACGCTAAAGAGATTATTGCACTTATCGCAAAACACAATATAAGAGGGAAGCCTATGGAGAAGAAAAACTCTATGTGTTTACTTGAAGAGACGATAAATCCATGAACACGTTTTCGCGAGTTGGAAAAACATCAGAAATCAGAGATCTTTATACATATTAATTCTGATGATTAAACACATATTAAATAAATATTTTAGAAAATCGTCTTAACAACCTAATGTTAATATGTATTAGTATTTTGAGGTAATAATAATCAATTAGATTTTAAAATATTTGATAAAAAAGGAACTATAATCAAAATGGAAATGATTTTAGCAATTTTTTTGGAAAACTTTGCAATTATTTGGAAAATTTAGCATTTATTTTGGAAATTCACCATTTTTCAAAATCAAGAGAAATAGAATTAATGCAGTATCGGCATCCCGTTGGTTTCGGTCCATCCATAAATTTATGTCCAAGATGTCCGCCACAGTTTTTGCACACCACTTCTATGCGTCTCATGCCAAAACTTTTATCTTCCCTCTCTTCGATCTTATCTGGGTCGAGAGCCTCATAGAAACTCGGCCATCCCGTTCCCGATTTGAATTTAGCATCGGACTTAAATAGGGGGGTTCCACAGCCGGCACAACGGTAAATTCCTTTCTCTTTATGATTCCAATATTCTCCAGAAAAAGGAGGTTCCGTGCCCTTTTCTCGGAGTACTCTGTATTCCTCCCCGCTTAATTCCTTCTTCCATTGTTTTTCTGATTTTTTCATAACCATATATATCATCTCCTATTTATAGCATATCCCATAATTATTTAATCTACGCTTAATGAATTGTAAATCTGGGTTCACTGAAACTAACTATAGATAAGAAAATCTACTCACTATCTTATAAAATATAATTATGATGAAGATCGATAAGAAATGCGAGGAGAAATATTATTGCACTTAATAACACAAAGAAAGAACGAAATAAAAATGGTTTTTATTCGGGATCGTCATACACATCCTCGGGGTTAAACACCTTTTCACCGATCATTTCGATTTGACCCTCTTCTAGGTATTCGTTGTAAAAGCAGGAATAGTAGCCCTTATGGCATGCGGCGCCCTCTTGGTCAACCTTTAATATTAGCGAGTCGTTATCGCAATCAAAAATAACCCGTTGAACCCGTTGAACATGCCCGCTCGATTCTCCCTTCTTCCAGAGCGTTTGTCGAGAGCGCGAATAATAATGAGCAAAGCCCGTTTCTAATGTTTTCCTCACAGCCTCTTCATTTGCGAATGCCAACATCAATATTTCATTTGTCTGGTAATCTTGAGCCACAATAGGAATTAATCCCCCGCTTATCTTAGAAAAATCAAGAATCTCTATAAAGCTCTCGATATCGTTTTCCTTAAATTGTTTCATAGGAGTGATAATGCTTTATCTTGTATATAATTTTTGTTGAATTTAGACGGGAGTTCTTACTAAAAATTTTTATGAAATCACCTATTTCTCTTATCACTATATAGGAAGCATTTTAGATTTTTGAATAAAATATGGCTAATAATAACGATAATTATAAAATTGACCCGTGGAGTTCGTCAAATATCCTCGATGAGGATTATGATAGACTCATTAGAGAGTTTGGAATAGAAGAAATTTCCGATATCATGCGCGAAAGATTCAGAGAACACCGGTTTTTGCGCAGAAAGGTAATCTTTGGACATCGAGAATTAGATGAGATCTATAAAGCTATAGAAAAAGAGAAGTCATGGGCAGTGATGTCTGGAATCAAGCCCTCAGGGCCCTTCCATTTGGGTACTATGACTACCGCATTAGAGATAGTGGAATTCCAGAAGATGGGTGCGAAGGCCTATTATTGTATTGCCGATATTGAGAGTTATGAAGACAACGGTATATCCTATAAAGAGGCAGAAAGCACCGCGGTTGATAATTTGGCAGATATTTTAGCACTGGGATTGAATCCCGATAATGCATATATATGGCGCCAATCTCAAGAACCCATCGTTAAAGATGTATGCTTTAAGGTTAGCCGTTTAGTTACCAATAATATGCTTAAAGCAATTTATGGAAAGAAGACATTTGGGCTTTATTTAGCCGCCTTAATTCAATGCGGTGATATAATTCTTCCCCAAATATTGGATGGAGCCCAGCCAACCATCGTTCCCGTGGGAATTGACCAAGATCCGCACATAAGGTTAACCCGTGATC
>CAZDJH010000365.1:0-4598 GCA_964505645.1 uncultured archaeon
TTGAGTTTTACCAAATAATGGTAAAGGAACGAAAATTTGAACAAGAATAAGAATAAAGAGTTGGATTAAAATTGATAAATTTTAGTTATTTATTGGGTGGTTTGTTAAGCGGTGCTGCCGGGGTGGTTATTGTCCTATTCCGAGAATGGTATAGAGAATACAGAAAAAGAATTACAGAAAAGAATAAATTCAAATATCTTTATGATGCGTTCAAAAACAATGATTTTGGCCAGAATAAGTTCATTATATTCAATAAGAAGCCGAGTAGCCCATAGTTCAAGTTTAACAAGCGATGAATTGAACTCGATTGAGACATATTGCAGGGAAATTATCAAGCAAATTGACCAATATATTAAGTAGTAATATCTATTAAAGAAATATCTAAAACATAAAAGATATAAATTCAATAACGAAATTCGATATTTCATAGATTTAGCGTTTATTAAAATGACGGCACTGGAATTTAAAGATATTATATCAACCTATTAATTCATAAATACCAAAAATCTACCATTCTATTTCCGTTTTTTCAGTGGCTTTCTTTTCCATCTTTTTAATTGATTTAAATAAAGGAATGCTAAATCTTATATCCAAAATCTCTATAAAATTTCGCTTTAAAATTACATCTTAAAATATCATTATTACTCGAATTTTCCTTTAACTGTTCTATATAATTTCCGAAAACTTCTTTTATTTTTTCAAATAATAATTTAGTATTAACTGCTAAGGTTATATTATCATTCCATGGTTCTTCATGAAGTATTTCAGAATAATCACGACCTATTCCTCCATAAGGTAAAATCATAGCATTATGAACAATTCCGTTTCTAAATGGTTTATAGAAAGCATTGTAATAATTGGCGGGAAAGGTTTGAACCCATTCTGAATCAAATTTTCCCAAATTTTTATTAAAGTAAGTTATTTTTCCTTGGTTTTCAAAAAATTCATCAAATTCTGGAATGTGTTCCCTTAAAAATTTCTTAAAAGTCTTTGGAGAGTTCTCTTTTTTATTATATCTATATTGACTTAAAAGATCAATTATAATAATATTAATAGTCATAACTATGAAATCATAATGGACTGATTTAGATAAAAGAATTTCACCAGGTTCTATATACCATTTCGAAATTCTCTCATTAAACAATTCAACAATTTCGTTGAAACTTTTCCCTTTCAATTCCTTCATCTTGGTTTTGTATGTAAAATTTCGTTCTGGATCAATAACCATTCTGTTAAAATTTGTCATTATTCAAATACCTCATTTTAAGTAAAAATCCTCAATTATTTAGTCTTTTTATTTTCTTTTTAATAAGGATATCACACCTTTAACCTTTCTTTTTTATCTTATATTATTTTTCTACTAAGAATATAAGTCCACTGGAAGAGGGACATTATATTCTCTGCAATGTTCTTTGAGCCTTTCTTCCAATTAATTTTCCCTTCTTCATACTTTAATTCTTTTTCTTCCGAAAGAGTTCGGATATTCTAATGAGGATTTTAAAGTCGCTATTACGGTTTCTAATCAAGGAATTTCAAACAATTTAATCAATAATGATGAAAATCCAATTTTATTTTCTTTTAGATCAAAAAAACCTGAGAATAGAGAAGTTCTAATTCGTTTAGAAATTCAAAAAAGAGTAAATAAACCCTCCCACAGTCTCTCAATTAACTTGGATCTATCTATAAAAGAGATAAGTGGAAAGATTTGGAATTTGGTAACCTATAAGAGCATTAAAAACAAAAAAAAGAAGATTGAAACTTCAAACAAACCAACGGAACCAATAAAGTTGGCTTCGCATAATTTTTATGGGTTACAATTATTATTTGGCGTGTTTATGTAAAAATAGCAACCTCCATACATTTTAAATCGTTTAAAGATTTATAAACCTTATGTTAAATAATTAATATTAAATTAATAATAAGGTTCCCAACTTGGTTTATTTTTTTCACATTCGCTAGCCCATTCTGCTAAGTCATTTATTTTTTCTTGTATTTGTTCGGGGGTTAATCTTTCTTCGTCTGCATGTCTCCATATACTATATAGCATACTGGGTAATCCACTTGGATAACTGATATTATCTTGCTCAAAATTTTTTATTAAATTTCTTTCTTGTTGGCAATCAATTATTCATTAATTCTGCTGCGTTGAATCAAAAAACTAAGGGGATTTTTCATTATCAAAATATCTAATTATTTTATCTAAGAAGGGAACAAAAACCTTTTCTATGGTTTTCTTGATTTCATTAATGTGAAGTAAAAGGTTTACTGCCTCGGAATATGTCTTACACCCGTGATTCCTTTTATATTCCGCCAGTCTCTCTTTTACGTTTTCTTCTAGCCTAATTTGTGACATTAGTATGGTTGATTCAAATTTTTTATAATTACAAGCGGTTTGAAAAATTTATTGATAAATCATCAGTAAACTGTTAGTATTTTTAATAGGAATTTTAATACTGTTAGTTAACCAGCAGTAATAAATAGTAAAGAAAATTAACTTTATAATTTTGTTCTTTTGACGGAGCGTTGACGGAGAGTAGATTTATAAATATGTGGAAATTATATATATCTAGAATAAATCAAAGAATAGTACTTATTTAGTAAGATAAATAAGTTCTTAAAGAGAAATTAGAAGAGGAATAATGCGGACATTCTTGTTCAATGTAAAAAAGTAAAGGTCAAGGTAAAATCGATGAAAAGGCTAGCTCGGTTTATTGAAAACCACAGAGACCAATTTAGGGTATGCTTGCTTTTCATGAATACAGATAGTAACCTAATCGATACTAATTCTTTTTTTGAGGTTTTGACGGGGTATAATAGCACCACCTTCATCGGAAAAAAGGTTGACTCAATATTATCAAAAATAGCCGATCTAGATGATGGTAAGAGAATTAAAAATGCTATAACAAAAGCCCTATGGGGTGAAATTCCCCCGCCTCTAACTCTTTCAATCAAGAGGAAGGATAGTAAGTCCATACCAACTTTACTCACCGTGTCTCTCCTCAACAATAAACTCTCTAATAAGAAGAGAATAATAATTACATTAAGAGATCTTACCGAAACACAAAAATACCAGCAGTTAGCATTCCATAAGGATTTACTTGCCCATGATATCGGAAATATACTCAATAATATTAAATTTTCCGCGCAATTATTGGATGTCTATAAACAAAACCCTGAAAAACAAGACAAGGTAAATGAGATCTTAGAAATCATCAAACAACAAGTTGAGAGGGGGACGTCGTTGATCTCAAATGTCCGAAAATTATCAACTATGAGTGAAAGAGAAAATACCATAAGGGCGGTTGACTTACGAAAAACACTGCAAGAGTCAATTGAAAATGTCTGCTCCCGATTTCGAGACAAGAAGTTAAATATAAAAACCAGTTTGCCCCCGAATATCACAGATGTAAAAGGGGGAGTCCTTTTGCAAGATGCCTTCGAAAATATCTTGTTAAATGGATGCATCCACAATGAGAGTGGAAAGCTAAAACTTTGGATTGAAGTTTCTATAGTGCAAGAGAATCGGGATGGGTTCTTGAAAGTCGAGTTTAAAGACAACGGAATTGGTATTAGGGAAGGACGAAAAGAAGCCATATTTAAAAGAAATTATGAGAACGGTAAAGGTCCAGACCGAATAAGTCTTGGCCTATGGATAGTAAAAAGAATAATTGAGGAGTACGGCGGTCGAATCCTAGTCAAAAACAGAATAGAGGCAGATCCTACAAAAGGAAGTAATTTTATCGTCTATCTTCAAAGGGCTTAATGGTATAAGCTTATGAAATCATTGACATTATCGCTTATGTGCGCTGTTTTTTGATTATTACACAAATAAGAGGATAAAGAGCTTGTTGGGTGCTCAAATAAAGCACTGAGTGCATAAAACAATTCAAGCCCATTACTCTCTTCAACCTCCCTTTCTTAGTATTTCTGATTAACCCCCCTCTTTGAAAGATTATCGTAGTAGCATAATAATTGGAAGTCACTTCCTCCGAGTTATCTAACAATTTATACTATAAAGAAAAATAAGATCTCAAGGAACCGGTAAATCCAGCTTTATTAAGCGAAATCATAATGTTCATAGTGAGTAATACCTTGAAGATTTCAGTAAAACTATTGGTTCAAATTTCTATATTAAAAAGATTCCCGTCTCGCAAGGGAAATGCTGTCAATTACAATTCTGGTATCTGAACGTTTCGGAAAGATTTTACTTCATCTTCCCGTCCTTTTTCAGGGGTTCTTCGGCATTTTTGCTCTTTTTCGATACCTCGGACTATAGTTCATTTTCGGAGCTTGAGTTGTGTTTTGAGATTATCCGCGCTTATTCCGAGGACGTTCCGATTTACGTCAACAAAACAAAAGTCCCATAATGGGATCATTTTTAACCATATTATAGAGATATTGACGGGAGTCCCTTTATCATCAAAAGAAGGTAAAATATTGAGTGAAATACAAGAACAGTATGAGGTTCATTCCAATGCTACCATAAGGAGTGCGGACCATGGGCGAACGTTTGAGGGTGAGTCCCGGAATAATCTACTATTGCTTGCACATCTCGATAGGATAAAATTGAATAATAATTTAAGATACATTTTTTATTC
>CAZDJH010000366.1:0-468 GCA_964505645.1 uncultured archaeon
ATAATGTTTTTGGGGTTACGGATGTACTTGAAATTTCCGGGGATGTTGATTATCATACGGGCAATATTTTTTTCCCTGGAGATGTCCATATAAAGGGTACTATACGGGAAGGTTTTCAAGTTTATTCCACAGGCACAATTATGTGTTCCCAAGTTATTGAACCGGCAGAGATCCAAGCAAAAGGGGACGTTGTCGTTCAAACTGGAATTATTGGGAACGGTAAAGGGATAATGCGGACCACAGGATCGGTCAAAACAAGATATATTGAATCTAATATTGTAAAAGCATTAGGAACAATTTATGTTAAAGATCTCATTATTAATTCAGTCGTAGATACTATGGATAAGGTTATTATGGGGCAGAAAGGGCGCATTGTTGGAGGGGAGATCTCGGCCGTTAATGGTATTATTACCAAACAAATTGGTAATCCCGCGTGCAGTCATACGTATTTGCAGTGTGGAGTCGATT
>CAZDJH010000366.1:478-4598 GCA_964505645.1 uncultured archaeon
AAAAAAAAATTAGATAAAATCAAGAAAAAACACCTGGCTTTGTATTTGAAAAATCAAAAGTTAGAGGTAAGGTTAAAAGAGAAAGAAGTGGAAGGTCTTCGGGCTTTAAAGGACAAACTGGAAGAACAAATACAACTATTGGTTAGCCAAATGAATGAGCTTCTCGATCAGATTCATAAGAATGAGGAAGCTGAAATCCAAGTCCGCGGTCTTGTCTACCCAGGTACTGTAATAAACATATGTCAAACCGATTATTTTGTGGAAGAAAAAATAGAAAACGTAAATTTTAGATTGAACAAAATAAAAGGTGAAGTAGAAGCCTACTGGATAGAAAAATTTGAATGATACGGACACGCATAGAAAATAAACGCGAAAACATAGACGCATTGGCAGATAAATTGGTTGAAAGGATTAGTGGGGCCGCAAAACGTGAACGGTGGGGCAGTGCGATCTTAAAATTGGCATGGACGGCAGGGCCGGTTACGTATTTGGGATTAAACGGTGGCTATTTTTTTGTCTATGGAACGGTAGCTCCATCCAAATTGTTTCTCTACTTTGCCCTTTATACATTCATCGCCGGGTTGTTTGCTTTTTTCGTACGCTTTTTTTACAGTGCTACCAAGGGTGAGGAACAACAAAAAGCAAAGGAAGATCTTCTCTGGCTATTGTCACACTTTCCTGACATCATCGTAAAAGTGAGAAATTCCCAACTTAACCATTTAGACCAAGAAGGGCGTAAGATTTTAACAGCCAAATACATTCTCGAAAATCCGGATGCCCCAACAAACGCGATAGCTGCTGTTATTTATGATTTGACAGCTAATGAAAAATTAGCGCGATTGGGGACATACTGCGAGACTTTAAAGCGGGCTGGTCTAATGGCAGGTATTAGTGATTTATATAATAAAAATAGGGACCAAATCCATTCACATGCCCAAAAAATTTCTGAACAATCGCCCATGGTTGCTAAACTTTTTAAGGAAAAATTTAAAGGGCATGGGCCGAGTAAACACGTAGGAAGGACTAGGACAAAACGGTTCCTGCAAAGGATAATCACCGCTGATGAAGAAGAGAACCTTGATCTAATGAGTATGACGGACGTGGAAGAAATGATGGTCTTAGCCTATGAAATTATCGCTGGTCGACAATTTCCAGTATTGTATGTGCGATACGTCGGAGATAAAAAATACACTGATATTTCAACCAGTTTGGACCGTGAGAGGTTGGAATACAGACGACTCATCTTTGATCGGAACAGTCGTTTGCGGATTTTGGCTGAGGAGCTTCAAGGGGCCCATAATTTTAATAGTATCGTTGCGACACTCCCTGAGATAAAGTCCTTTCGGGATATGATAACGGCTGTACATCATTCAATTCAGCATATAGCTAAAGAAACCCAAACGAAATTAAAGGCGTATAAGAAACGGCACAATGTGAGTAAAGCGGAAGCACTCGCGGATTACCATTCATTAAATAAATTACTTTGGCTATATAATAATATATATCGAATTTCCTTAGAAGCTGAAAAGAAACACGCGGCACTCATGGGAATTTTGGACGATTATATTCGTTTCTGGCGTCGTTATTCCCCTAACCATACCATAAAAATTTTGGGTTCCGGGGAAAAAGGATCCGGACTTAAAATTACGACTAAAAAAGTCAAACTATCTGACAACGATATCTTGCCTTTTGCTAGATATCTCGCTTCTTTGCTTAAGAAATTATTTGATGTACAGGAAAAATCTTTGCGTGACAATCAGTTTAATGGGAGCGTTGAAAAAGAATATAAAAAAACAGCCGTCCAAGTTTTGCGCAAATTGGAATCATTGCTACCGATCACGCGCCATCAAATACAGAGAGCTATTGAAGGGACTAATTCAGCATATTTAACCGCATTGGAATCTAGTTTAACTGCTGATGTAAAATTAAGATGGGGTGTCGCTTTGGTGCATGAAGTTAGAGATTCACTACGTCAAAATATCCATGTTCTAGCCAAGAGTCTGGTCGATTTCCATAACATAGCTTTAGATCAGGAAACAATTGAGAGTCTTGTTACTAAATTTAATGCCGATCGGGAATATCTCATGCAATTAATCCCGGAAGAATGGGAGAATGAAGCATTTACCAAACCTGATGTTCCTTCGCCTTGTCCTGTCCCACCTTTAGATTCCACTATCCAAAGTGCCTTACGAGAATTAAAACCTGTTTAAATTATGATTTTTTAAAGCCTTTGCGTACCATTTTACCCCAACCTTTCGGTTTCTTAAGTGAATTTATATAACCCGTAACCCGTATAAAACTCATCACTTGTCGGAAACTGAAATTCTCAAAGACCGCGTACCCAGTAAGTGTCATTAGTTCTTTTATTGTAAAGTAATTTTGGTCTTTTTCCGCGATAACGAGGGAAGACAATGAAATAACAATACCCATCAGGATAGTTGCGAAAAAAAGCAATCCGGCAATGTGTAGATCAAGAAGCCCTAAAAATGCCGCCGCGATGACCATTAGGTAACCTTGGAATTCTACTATGGGACCGATTGTTTCAAATATAAAAAAGTAAAGCATTGAGACTAGACCCATCGAACCGTATCTGGGATTACCTAGTAAGGACCGATGAAAGGACAAAATATCAATCAAGCCGCGATGCCATCGGTCCCGTTGCCGCTTTAACACGGAAAAATCTTCAGGGACTTCAGTCCAGCAATTGGCATTAAATGCCTATTGCACTCGATATGGTGTCTTTTTTTCGCGCATCATTCGACTAAGTCGTACGACCAATTCCATGTCTTCCCCAACTGTGTCTTTTCTAAAGCGTCCTTTTTCCGTGAGATACCCTCCGATTTCGATAATGCGTTTCTTGTTAAACAGACCAAATGCTCCCGAGATGATCAGAAGGTTATTTATATATGCCCAACCGATACGTCCTGCCATAAACGCGCGTGTATATTCAATGGTCTGAAAGCGGGCTATACGATTTGAGGGAAGGGCGATTTGATGGATAAATCCCCTTTCCACTGAGCATCCATTTATGGGAAAGATATTACCTCCCGCCGCGACAGTTTCTTTTTCTGTGTTCAACGAAAGTGATGCTACTTTTAGGAGGGCGTCAGGTTCAAGCAGAGAGTCGGCGTCTATTCCGCAAAAGAAATCCTTACGGGAACCATTGATTCCCGCGTTTAATGAATCAGCTTTACCGCCATTTGATTTATCAACGACGATAAGGCGGGGAATGCGCTTGTTTAAGTATATACCCCGAATCGGTTGGGTATTCAATACATCCTGGACTAGCATGTCCACTTTCTCTAATTTATAATAATCGATCCATGTTGGGGAGCAATTTTTACGATTGGTAAGTGGAGTAATTTTTCCATAACGGGCCTTATGATATCGTTACCCGGCATGTAATGTTCATGGAAAGTTTTCATTTGTTCCAAATATTCATCAGCTGCAACGAGCTTCCAGTTTTGGCTAAAAGCCCCAAATAAGTCCCCCGAAAAAAGTATTTTGGTTGTGGAATCATAGGAGGCGATTGCCCCTGGAAAATTCAAATAAGGCGTATGGATAAAATAGAGCGATCTTTTATCGGATAATTTTAATTGGAATTTATTCTGATCAACCAGATAAAACGGGCTGTTCACCCCATAATAACGGACAATCAGGGAAGTCCGCCAATGGCACACAAGTTGGGCTTTAAGTCCTTTCCGCTCCCAGAGGGGCAATCCGGCACAGATGTCGGGGTCTTGATGGTTCAGAACTATATATTTGAGCGCGGAAATAGATATAAGCTCGGAGACCTTAGTAAAAACAGCTACAAAATCCAAGGGAGAACCAGGATCAAACAAAACAGCATCAGGGCCATCGATTAGGAGATACGGATTGCAGTGTAGTCCGTTTTCTTGGTTTTTGCTCCCTACCCAGTAAATCCCAGATCCAATTTTAACGGTAGTTTTCTTTTCCGATTCTCGTTGGGCATGACATAGACCCCTAAAAAGGTATTTGCACGGTAATTGAATGTTCAACGGCCGTATAGCTTTGGGGACGATACGTAACCGATCTGTCTACGATTATTTTGAGGTTTTCGGTTAAGTTGAAATCGAGTCCGTATAGTACCCCGGGAGCA
>CAZDJH010000367.1:0-4556 GCA_964505645.1 uncultured archaeon
AAAATTAAACAAATAATGGAAAAATTTTATTTCTACTAACTTTAAATTTTTATTATCTAATCTTGATTTATAAAAAATATAAAATATAAAAAATAATATGAGAAAAATGATTGATTTGGATGAATTAGAGTGGAGAATAGAATATTTAAAAGAACAATTATCTTTGGATAATCAAATTGTCGAATTTGAAAAAGATTTAAGCAAAGATGAAAAGGACTTTTTTGAGGAAGAAATGCTTTACCTCCAAAAATGGATAAATGAACTAGAGAACGAAACTGAAGATAAAGGAAATGAATTGAACAATAAAAGCAAAGAAAGAATTAAGTGGAAAATAAAGTTATTAAAAAGGGGGCTTGAAAGTATCATTGAGGTCTTAAATAGCAATCAAAAATTAGACAAAGATGCTATTATATGTCTTGAAGAAGATTCTCGATATTTAAAAAAATGGATCAAGGAATTGAAATGAAAATTATAAATTATAGATATATTAATTTAGTTTAAAGGAGGATGCTCAAAAATGTGTAAAATATGCTCGCAAAGTGATTTCCTTAGTTGGAGAAATGTTAGAGAAGAGCTGATTAAATTCATTCACCAGATTGATGCCGAATTTACTTTAAACAAGATTGTTTTATATGGAAGCTTTGCGAGAGGGGATTATCATGAAAATAGCGATATTGACTTGATAATCATTGGAGATTTTCAGGGGCGAATCTTCGAACGTATTGGAGAGATCCTTAAATATGCCCCAGAAGGTCTTGAGGTTGAGCCCTTTGTGTATACTCCAGCTGAGTTCAAAACTATGATAAAGGAGAAAAATCCATTTATAATCAATGCGATTTCCACCGGGATTGAGATCTTATCTCATTAAAGAACTCTCTCATCTCATAGTTTTAAAGTATAAAAATCTTTTTAAGAAATAACTGACCGAGTCAGAAGGGCATTTTGTTTTTCCTATTCCCTTTTCTTCTAAGTATTTTACCATTACCAATAAATTTACGGGGGGACTCTATTACTTATTTACTTATTTTTAGTTATATACGTATCATGTTTTGGGAATGCCCGTCAAGATACATGCGGACTTAAATGCCGCAAGAAACATCGCCCTCTCCTAATATATCCCATTAGCACTTTGAGCAAGGCTATATGTCGTGCTCAGGGCCGTCCGCTGTCGGTCACACAGACATCCACTCTCTTTGATTGGATTCAAGAACTTCTGTACACAATTGTCCTGATTTTCTTTAACGGTAAACGATAAATGTAATAAAAATAAAAAAATATAAATCAAATTAGCCTATTTTAATAGTTGTTTTTTAAGTGAAATGAGCTCATCAGTATGCATATTTCCCGCAATTAGGGCAGATTATACTGCTATATGGGATTTGAGAGCCGCAATTTGGACACGTCTTTAGGCCTTTCGAGAGTCGTGGTTCATCAGATCTAATTCTGGGCTGTGATTTGGGTTTTCCGCGACCCTTCCCTTTGCCCCTTAAGAGCTTGACTGCTAACCCAGAGGCTCCCGCGGCGCCAACAGAACCTCCAATGACGCCTAAAGTTATCAGTTGAGCGTTTATATTTGGGTTTGGGGTTGCGTTAGGGGTGTGCTGAAATGTGACATAATCATCACAATCGTCTTCCGCGGATAAAACTCCATCCGTGGCGACCACTTTTATATAGTAGCTTCCCTCCGTGTAATTATTCGTATTAATCGTATAGACCTCACGGTCCAAACCCGACTCGATCAGCACCCACGATTCATTATCGGTGCTGAGATATAGGGCATACTCCAAGGGATCGTTGTCCGCGTCATTGCCGTCCCAGGAGAACGTCACTTCTCCGTTCAAGGTCTCCCCGCCCGTGGGATACAGAAGCTCCACGGTGGGCGCGTCGTTGATATCCACCACCCATTCATAGTATTCATGGGTCCAATTACCGTGGGGATCCAAAGCCCAAACGTCCAGACGGTGTCGTCCCTCGACAGCGGGTACACTCGGTAATGTGGTACTGTTCTCTTGCCCGTCCCAACTGTATAATTGTTCGACGGGTGGCTCTGAAAAGTATATACTGAAATTTTGATACTCCGCAATTATCGTATTATTCCGGGGGTAGTCAAGGATAATTTCGATCGGCGGATTTTGCACATAGATCTCCCTCGATGCGTCCAATGAGTTTCCTAAGGCATCTTCCGCATATACATGTAAGGTATGAAAGCCATTCATCATCGGACTTTCAGGCCACTCTCCCAGCGAAACATTTTGTATCGCGGAATTATCCCACCAATAACAGTAATTTCCTTCCGTACCAGTGATGTTTAGTTCTATTGTTTGTTGGCTTGGCATGGTAGTTCCATTTTCGAGACCTATGAAATCAATCACCAACGGATCATCGGTGATAAAATGAAACTGTACATGCACCCTGTGCGGAACGAAATCAGCCGCCCAGACATGGAGGACATGCTCCCCGTCCCCTATAGGAAGCGTTGGGGCGGTACTAAAATTACCCCCGTCATCCCAAGAGTAGTTTAACTCGATTAAGGGTTCAGATATATTAAAGTTGACCTCGGTGCCGCTCTGATATGTGCCGTACTCTTCCAATCCCAATAATTCAATAGTGGGGGGGACAGTATCTTTTGTGATGTTTACATAGTCCGAGGAAATATATCCGTTTGAATCGTTGGCATAGAAGGTAAGTGTAATTATTCCATCAAATACAGAATCCCATGCTATTAGGCTAATAGTTCCATTAGAAGTAAATGTGATGTTATCTCCCCCGTTTAAGGAGTACCACGTCGTATTCAAATGTAGGTCAGTGATTTCCACAGAAAATTCGGGGGCATTGAAGCCAAAAGTGTCATTGAATAGGGGAGAAACTATGTTTATGCTAGGAGAGGTCGTATCTTTCAAGATATTGGTGCTTTCTGAAGCTATATTTCCGGCAGAATCATTGGCATAAAATCTCATCGAGGTTATTCCATCTGCTAAAGAGAGCCATTCAGTTTGGTCAATAGTGCCGTTTGAGGTGAAAGTTATGTTGCTTCCTTCGTTTAAGGAGTACCACATTTCATTGAGGTGGAGATCGCTGATTTCCACGGTGAAATTGGGGGAGATTGTTCCAAATAGACCATTGGCGATAGGAAAAAGCGTATTTATATTCGGAGGGGTTGTATCTTTTATGACATTAACACTTTGCGAAGCTATGTTTCCGGCAGAATCATCACCATAAAAAATAATCGAAATCGTGCCATCTGAAAGGGATGCCCATTCGGTTTGGTCAATAGTACCGTTTGAGGTGAAGGTTTCGTTGTTTCCGTTGTTTAAGGAGTACCACATTGCATTGAGGTGGAGATCGCTGATTTCCACCGTGAAATTAGGCGCATTAAATCCGAATATATCATTTTGTTGGGGAGCAATAATATTTAAAAAGGGAAGTGTGTCATCTACGATCAATGTAAATGTAGTGGTACGTTCCATCCCTACATCCGAGACAGTCCGAACAGAAAGCTCATGTTCTCCTTGGACGATTGGCAACGGGGGCAAAGTGGTATTTTCCTCCGCCCCGTCCCATGAATAATAGGCCTCCGCGGGTGGTCTGTCGAAAGTGATGTTAATTGGCGTACTGCTTTTGATACAATCGCCATCCGATGCACCCTCTAAATACGCATAGACCACACTGTCGTCCACCTCAAATTTAAAGGAGGTGTGGTTCCAATTACCTACGGGGTCTTGAATCGAAATATCCAAGGTATGCCAGTCATCTCCCGCGGGGATATATTGTAATATCGTAGAGTCTGGGGCATTATCCCATGAATAATATACAATCTGGGGCGGGTCAGAAAATTCCAAGTCCAGCATAATGCCGCTGGCAGTTTTCGTTCCGTTCTTGATGTCGTTTGGCCCTGAGATATACACCGAAATCGGCGTGGTATCTTTTATAATATTCACGCTTTTCGAACCGAGGTTTCCCGCAGTATCATTGGCATAAAATGTAAGTGTTGCGGGGCCATCTGGCGCTGAAGCCCATTCAGTTTGGTCGACAGTGCCGTTTGAGGTAAATGTGATATTTCTTCCATTGTTGAGGCAATACCAGGTAACATTGAGGTGGGGGTCGCTGATATCTACCGTGAACTCGGGGGCATCGGTGCCGAATACATCACTCTGCC
The DNA here is from genome assembly GCA_964505645.1 of uncultured archaeon. Classification (GTDB taxonomy): domain Archaea; phylum Asgardarchaeota; class Lokiarchaeia; order Sigyniarchaeales; family SOKP01; genus TEKIR-8. The sequence goes on from CAZDJH010000367.1 coordinate 4,157, forward strand.
CGGGAGCGATAATTACTCCTACGGGTGAAATATCGTCTATAATGAGCATAAATGTGGTATTAAGTTCCCTTCCCACATCCGAAACCGTGCGAACGGTGAGTTCATGCCCGCCTTGGGTGGTCGGGACGGTCGGTAAGTTAGTACTCTCATCAGCTCCATCCCACGAGTAGTAGACCTCCGTGGGAGGTCTGTCAAATGTGATGTTTATTGATGTGCTGCTTTGAATACAATCGCCATCCGAGAGCCCAACTAAATTGGGGTAAATCACACTGTCATCCACTATAAATTCGAACGAGATATGGTTCCAATTGCCCACGGGGTCTTGAACCCACATATCTAAAGTGTGCCAGGCATCTCCAGCGGGGATTGGCTGCAACTCGCTCGAGTTTGAGGCACCGTC
>CAZDJH010000368.1:0-3049 GCA_964505645.1 uncultured archaeon
ATAATGGATTTAAAATAGTATAAAAAATAATAACTTAGTAACTCAAGAAATTATATTAATTTTTAACTTATCCCCTCCTTTATTAGTCAATAAAAGTATAGAGAATACATGTTGCGATGTTTAAGCTTCCTTTTGTGAAAGAAATCGAGCATTCGGAAAAAATTTTATTAAGCGGTGCGGGCGGGGGATTTGACGTCTTTGGAGGGATCCCCTTATATTTTAATATTAAAAATAAGAAGAAGGAAATTGGTTTTGCATCCTATTCATTTACGGACTTAGATGATATTGATGCTGAATTTATCAACGAGAATTGTGCCGTTATCCGATATTCTACCTTGGCATCTAGAGAGTTTGAATATTTCCCCGAGAAAATCCTAGCAGAGTGGCTTTATAAGGAAGAGAGAATAGATGTTCCTGTTTATGCCTTCAAGCGAGTCGGCCCAAAACCCTTGCGGCAGGCATACGAAGCCGTTTTTGAAGATTTCGACTACGATACAATTATCCTTATTGATGGTGGAACTGACTCCCTCTTGGTAGGAAATGAAAGCAAGTTGGGGTCGTTTTACGAGGATATCACTTCAATAATTTCTATCGATAATCTTAGGATTGGAAGTACCTATAGGAGTTATGTAGCTGCGGTCGGGTTCGGTATCGATGCTTTTCATGGGGTCTCACATTATGATGTGTTATTCTCAATTGCAGAGATTATAGAGAGAGGAGGTTTCTTGGGAAGTATAATCTTTACTAAAGAAATGGAACCAATCAAAAAATATATATCACTAATTGAATTTGCAAACAAAAGTTTACCACACCATAAATCCATCGTGCATAACTCTATAGCCGATGCAATTCAAGGACAATTTGGTGATTATCATTCAACGGATAGAACCAAAGGGTCGCGACTTTTTATAAACCCCTTAATGGCACAATTCTGGTTTTTTGATACATTCCAAATGGTTGCTCGACTTCCATATGCAAGAGAATTAGCGAATGCAGAAAATATTTCTGATGTGGAGCGTATAATATATGAATTTCGCAATCAATATGGTGTAAAAAGAAGAAACCAATTGCTTTTATAATTTGGTTAAAAAATTAAAAATTAGAGAGGAAAGACTAAAGAGATATCCCCTTATTCCTCCTCTTCTTCGCCAGAGGCTTGTTTCTTTTGGGCTTCGTAAAAGTCTTCAATATCGTTTTCAATCCATTCCTCTTTACCTAAAAAGGGGCTTCGCATAGAAAGGCCAAGCTTACCGCTTCTGCCTCCCCCTAACGAGACGGCGATCACTTTTGCTCTTACTGTATCATTGACTTCTAATATTTTTCCTGTTTCTTTTCCGATGAATCTGTTTCCCACTTGTTCGTAAGTGATATAATCGTTGCACACTTGGCTTACATGAACCAGTCCGTCTAAAGGACCTAACCGTATAAAGGCACCAAAATCCACAATTTCAACGATGTTTCCTTCTACAATCTCTGAAACCATTGGCTTAAAAGTGAGGATTGTAAATTCGACCTCGTGAAAGGTATTTGCATTACTGGGGATGATTTGACCCTTTGATACTGAAATCACATCAACAACGGCAATTATGAAGCCATACTCCCGTGTAATTATTCCTTCATAATCTTCACTTAAAATTATACGAGCTGAAACGGACTTCTCTTGTGAAAATAAAAATGGAGGGATCTCGATTTTTCCTTCAAGAGTAATTAGTTTAAACATGTTCTTAAAAATGAATGATTGATAATAATTTGAATAAAGAGAATCAAACTTAGATGTTGTCAAAAATGAATTATAAAATTAATATTTTAGGTTTTTGAAAAAGTATTCTCGGAATAGTTTGTATTGAATTAAGAAATAGATTATCGATTTGAATTCTGTTTTATACTAAAGGCATAAATAGTTTAGTCAACTATGGACCACACTTAGCAGAGAATTGTAAGAAAGAGTTTTAGTAAAAATATAAACTCGCATTTTATAGATTCTTTCAACAATTAAGTGGAGGAAACTAAAAAAATAAATTAACTGTTAATCTATTAACAAGAAAGATTTGATATAATTTTATCCGCTAAAGTATGAAAAAGAGAAAATTAAGGGAACAAAGAACGAAAAAATTAAAAAGCGGAAAAAATAAGATTTATATATATCTACAAAATTATATAATCTATTAATTAAAAACATAAGGTATGAAAAAATTATGGAGATTAAAAAAATACTCGGAATTGGTGTAATTGTGTGCGCTGTAATGGCAATTATCGGTACCTTTTTTCCTTTCGGTTCAGCGGTGGTAAATAGCGCTGTCAATGTCGAACTTACCACGATGATCGTATATTTCTTTCAATTACAGACCATCGCGACAGCTCCAGGAGCAAGTCTGGGCCTCTCAACTGAAAGTTTAACATGGATTGAAGTTGGGCAACAATTTAACCAAGAAGTGTTGGCAATGTTGCCATTAATTTTTGGAATAATAATTATTATTTTTGCCGTCATCGCCGCTGTCTTGGGATTGGTCCAAGTACTCAAAACTGAAAAAACACTAATACCTAAACTGAGCCTAATTTTTGGAATTTTATTAATAGTACTTACTTTAGTTGAGGCATTCCTTCCCGCGTACGCTATTTTTGCAGTAGGTGTGCAGGGTTTACTTCCCGATGCTAAGTTAGCCTCTCTTCTTCCAGGTGTAGGTACCATATTAATTTTAATTCCGGCAATACTGATAATAGTGCTTTCTATCGTCGCGATGATAAAAAAGTAAATAAATACAATTAAATCTAATGGAAATGGAATATGTTTAAACATAATTAATTAATAGGCCAAACATCTTCCATCAAACTCTCTTTTTTTTATTTTTTTATATAATGATTGAACCTCTTATTTTTATAAAGTAAAAAATACCCTTCTGTTTCATTAAATCCATCGGCCTTTTAAGCTAAATAAAATAAATTATACTTCTTGGTGATCTAATCAAAAAAATAAAATTATTGGGAGATTAAGTATATTGGGAGATTAAGTATATTGGGAGATTAAGTATATTGGGAGATTAAGTATATT
>CAZDJH010000368.1:3149-4542 GCA_964505645.1 uncultured archaeon
GGGAAAGAACTTTCACATATGCATCTAAATTCGTAATATTATATTATATAAAAATAGTTATTCACTTGAAGAAAGATCGGCAATTTTTGAGGTTATAAGTAAGTTTTTCTGAACTTATATATTAATTACATACTTTTCTGGTAAAACTTCCCTATTGATTTTTAAAAAAGGTTCCAATTTTCAAGCAAACTCTTAATGGATAAGATTTAAGTACTAAAAAACAAAAAAAAATAGCGTAATATTTAAAAGATAATATAAATAATAATTATATAATTTACATAAAATTTTTGTAAGTGAAAAACAATGAAAAAAAAACTATTAATAGTAAGTATTGTATTTTCTTTATTAGTAATGGTACCGATAATCAGTATGGTAAATGCGGCGAGTACGGCAGAATTTACGGGTGTACAGGAGCAAACCTACACTTGGACAGCCACCATCGATAACACGACATTGCAAGCGATGTATGACGACTTTCGAGTTGATTTGGAATCAGCTGGAGCGCTCGACGAACCGATAACAAAAAAGAACATTTCCGATATGAGTGTCGTAGGTCTGAATCATAGGGCTGACGTATACGAGGTTGTTCTCGATAAAGAAGGATTAGCGGCGGATAATGTAACATTAGTAAAGTTCGAAGCGAACTATTCGGCAGGGGGCCAGAATATCGAGTCACTATTTTGGAATTATAGTGCTACAGGTATGTTAAATACGTATATGCTTGAAAATCAAACATTTCGAATGCCTTACCCACCGCTTTACAACGTCTCTTCCATGATACCTCCAGTTATAAGTTGGGCAATGCCAAATGTTCCATTTGTTCCGAGCAATACTAATTGGTCAGCGGTCGTAAGCGCAATGGATGATATTCTTACTCAATATGTCTCTTTGAATCCCTTGGTTGAAGCGGATAATTATACAATTGCGGTATCGGAAAAGGGAGTGAAAGTAACTTATGCTAAGGAGTTTTTGGATGGTTCCTATTCCGCCTATACTGTAAATCAGAACGAGGCAATAGAATATACCATTCAATACGATGCCAACGGAATTTTATCGTTAATCGATGTCAAATACGGCGAAACGAGTGCAATCAAATGGACCCAAGGTGCAGCAGCACCAGCGCCACCAATTCCGGGTTATGGACTTATCACCTTGTTGGGCATCAGTGCTGTCGCAATGATCGGTGTCATTTACCTCTCGAAGCGTAAAAAGCTGTTATAATAAGAGAAATTTAAATTTTAATTACATTTCATTATATATTTTTTTTTAACCTTTTATTTTCTTATCTTTTTGTTATAAGTAATAATTCTTTGTCTGTAGTATCAGTAAAATACTTTGTCAAAATACGTTACTACGCTTCAATAACCATAACATCTCTGATTTGATAACTGAC
>CAZDJH010000369.1:0-4537 GCA_964505645.1 uncultured archaeon
ATTCCTTTAACCAAGATAATTTTCCATATGAACTTTATCATTTTTAATGCGAGAATATTCAAAAAGAAGAAGAGAAGTAAAAAACTGAACCGAAGGATGAATTCACTAGTCATATCAAATGATAATGCCATCCCCTTTATAAATAAATAATAATTCAAGATTCTAAACTATAATATAATTGTTTATATCTTATGATTCAATTAACTAGTTTAAATCTAAATAAAAATTTAATACGTTTAAAATGTCAAAAATAAAAGAATTAAACGCACACAGTATAGAGATAGAAAAAGTTGCTGGTGAGTTAGATACATCAATTAAAGATGGTATAACCGAAGCTGAAGCAAAGTCGCGTATTGAGACGTACGGGACAAACGAAATCAAGGAAACAAAAAAGATTTCCCCTTGGGAAATTTTGATAAGCCAATTTAAGGATTTTTTGGTATATTTATTGTTCTTTGCGATAGTTGTTTCAGTTTTAGTAGGAGTATATAGGTTAATAGAAGGACATGAGCCATCAGAATTTTTAGATGCTGTCGTCATTTCCATAATTCTCGTTGTGAACGCCGTTTTAGGATTTTATCAGGAATATAAAGCGGAAAGGGCGTTAGAAAGTTTAAAGGAGATGGCTCCTCATTATGCGAAGGTTGTTAGAGGGGGAAATGTTAAAAAAATCGATGTAAAAGATGTGGTTCCGGGAGATTTGCTCAAGTTGGATGAGGGCGATAAAGTTCCTGCAGATGCACGACTCATAAAAGCGTTTTCCTTATATGCAGATGAGGCTATTTTAACTGGGGAATCCCAACCCGTCGAAAAAGATCTTAAACTATATGATGAAAAAGTAATCTTAGCGGATAGGAAAAATATGGTGTATAGTAACACCATAATAACTCGGGGAAATGGACTTGCGATTGTCGTGAGAACTGGAATGCAGACTGAAGTAGGAAAAATTGCCGAAATAATACAACAAGAAGAACAAGAAAAAACACCCTTCCAAAAAGAAGTTGATAGTTTTGGAAAACTTCTTGGAATCATTATTCTTATAATTTGTTTTGCTGTATTTATTATAGAAATAATATTAATTATAGCTTTCAATGAACCAAATCAATTAAACAAGATAATTGAAGCATTCGAGATTGCGATTAGTCTAGCAGTTTCGGCCGTCCCAGAAGGGCTTGTAGTAGTTATTACTATCGTTATGAGTATAGGGATGCGAAAAATGGCTGAACGAAATGCCTTGGTGAAAACATTAACTGCCGTCGAAACGCTTGGTCGGGTGAACATTATCTGCTCCGATAAAACGGGAACACTAACGAAAAATGAGATGACGGTCAGAAAAGTCTTTATTGGAGGAAAAGAATATGATGTGGAGGGAATTGGATACAACATAGAAGGAAAAATTATAGACAATTCAGAAAGCCCTGTGAAAATCGAAGGAAATGAATATCTTAAAAAGTATTTAGAAGTATGTCAGTTCTGTAATAACTCTACGGTAACACCACGGAGAGACGGAACAAACAAAACCGACGTAATAGGAGATCCCACGGAAATTTCATTGAAAGTCCTGGCCAAAAAAATGGATTTAGATACCCAAGCGGAAAAAATCGATGAGATTCCCTTTAATTCGGATAGAAAAATGATGTCCGTCGTAGTCAAGATAAATGGGGAGATGTATTCACTCATAAAAGGTGCCCCAGATATTATTATGGAAAAAGCGGGAAAAGCAGTATACAATGGTGAAGTGAAAGATATTGGAGATGTAAAAGAAAATATTCTTTCAAAAAACGTTGATTTTGCCGAAAATGCTCTCCGAGTGTTAGGAATCGGCTATAAACGTTTGGAAAAAGGATATTCCAAGGAAGAAATCGAGAACAATTTTACTTATCTGGGATTGGCAGGGATTATTGATCCCGCGCGGGATGAAGTCAAGGATTCGATTGCGGATGCCCGAATGGCAGGGATAAGGACTATCATGATAACTGGAGACCACAAAATTACCGCGATAGCAATTGGCAAAGAAATCGGCCTCACAGATAAAGAAGAAGCGATAACGGGGGTAGAATTAGAGGAAATGACGGATGAAGAACTACTAGAAAAAATCAAAGACATTGATATATTTGCTCGAGTTACCTCAGAACATAAATTAAGAATTCTTAAAGCGCTAAAACGAGAGGGGAAAGTCGTATCAATGACAGGAGACGGTGTAAACGATGCTCCCGCAGTCAAGGGCGCGAATGTAGGTGTTGCGATGGGGATTAAAGGCACGGAAGTCACCCAAGAGGCGTCAGATATGATCCTTTTGGACGATGACTATTCGACAATCGTTAACGCCATTGAAGAAGGGCGAGGGATATTCGAAACCACCAAAGGATTCTTTAGATATATGCTGAGTACTAATTTCGATGAGATCTTTTTAATCTTGGTGGCTTATATTGTAATAAAGTTCTTTACTTTTACAGCCCTCCCGATATTACCTATTCAAATACTCTGGTTAAATATCGCAACAGATGGTATTCCAGCTATGGTATTAGGGTTGACCCCCACGGACCCCGATGTAATGAAAGAGGAACCCCGTAAGGGAAGCTCCTTAATACCCGAGATCAAGGGGCCAGTTCTATTTCTTGGAGTATATACAGCTATCACCGATATTACACTATATCTACTTTTATGGTTTGTATTATTCCCAGCATGGGCTCAAGCGGGAATAGAACCTGCTTTAACAATGGAATTCATGACCGTAGGAACGACAGCGAATGACTTTGCGACTTCTTTAGCCCAAACGATCATTTTTACAAATTTAGTGGTATGTGAGCTTTTATTTGTATATTCTTGCACTTCAAATGTCAAACCATTCTGGCATTTCCCTAATAAACATCTGTTTTGGGCAACGGGACTCTCCTTTGGGCTACAGTTATTAATACTCTATACTCCCTTAAATATTGCATTTGGGGTAATTCCCCTCTTTAGACCCATCTATTGGGTTGTGATATTTTTAGGGGGCTTTAGCGTATTCATCGTGGATGAGATACGCAAGTGGATTATCCGATATCGAAGGGGAATGACGGTCTTTACCAGTTAAGCCTTCTCTCTTTTTAAAAACTTTTTATTTTCTTTTTATTATTTTTTATTATTTTTTATATACTTTAAGATAATAGTATAATTATAGGAGTTTTAATTCCCCTACATAAATGTAGAGGACTTCTTTCGCAGTCAGTTAAAATGTCAATTAACTTCTTTAAATAGAACTCTGTTTGCTGAAGATCATATTCTTCTTCTGGGGGCATTATTCTTTCTCTCTTAACAATTCCATACCTTGTTTTAGTTTCCTCTTTTTCCAAAGCCATTGCTAAGTTAGTAATAATTAATAAACTATTCTGGGTATCCTTTTCAATATTAGCATCTTTGCTTAGAGCAAAAGATTTAAGCATATAGTTTATGCATCTGTGGACTTTCTACTATGTCAGTGAATTTCTTCAATTTTCTATAGATTCTTTCCCTTTGGCAATTCAAAAAAAATAATTTTATATTTTTACCATTATTTTATAAAATATTCAGAATGAGTAATGTTATTCTAATAAAGATTACAGAATAAAAAATTGAGAATATAAATCATGAGTATTTCTGACATTTTAAAACAAAAAAAGGATGCCGGGCAACACGTGCTCACGGAATTTGAGTCCAAAAAATTGTTGAAGGATATCGGAATCCCCATTCCCGAGCAAGCCTTAACGTCGGGCAAGGAAGAAACAATCAAGGTCGCAGAAAAGTTCGGATACCCTTTAGTTATGAAATTAATGGCCGAAGATGTGGTCCACAAATCGGATATGGGAGCGGTGAAGTTAAATATTAACAATAGGGAAGACGTTGAACAAGCCTATGAAGAGTTAATGGAAATACCTTCCGAAACCGAAAAGCAGATTTCCGTCCAGAAGATGGCAGACGAACCGATAGCCGAATTAATTATCGGTATGACAACGGACCCACAATTCGGACCCGCGCTGATGTTCGGTATTGGCGGTATTCTTGTTGAGTTATTGGAGGATGTAAGCTTCAGAATCGCCCCTATCACCGAGTATGATGCAAAGGAAATGATCCGCGAGATAAAAGGCTTTCCACTCTTGGATGGGTTTCGTGGGAGACCAAAAGCCGATATCGACGCCATTGTCGACACCCTTATGAAGATTTCGGACTTCGTGATTGATAATGAGGATATATTCGAAATGGACCTTAATCCCGTATTCATATATGAGGATGGACTGGTCTGCGTGGATGCACGCATCATTTTGAAGTCGGAAAACGATTAATTTCCTTTTTTTCATTATTCAAACTCGGCATTTATTAATTTAACTTAGATTAGGTACTGGCAGTATTGCGTATTTTTCGTTGGGTGATATTTTGATTTTTTTTCTCAACCGAGGTATATGCCTTTTATAGCACTGCCTTTCCCTCAAAAACACTAAATTCATTATATGAATTATCATTTGGATTGAAGTCTCCCCGCCCTAAACAGTACCGAGTATTTTTATGATTTTTTCTAACA
>CAZDJH010000370.1:0-4537 GCA_964505645.1 uncultured archaeon
AAATAACTTTATTGTTTCCATTAATTCATTACTTTAATAAATATCATACTAATCATAAACCATAAAGAATAATGAGAAAAAAAAAGAAACTATTAAATATTCAGATAAATAAAAGATAAATATATCTCGAATTTATACTAATAAAGAATTGAATACCTCATAATTTTTTTTCATAGTTTAGAAAAAAAACCGTTAAAAGGAAAGAAAGCTATATATGGCCAAGAAAAAAGACTATAGGGAGATGATTCTGGATGCCTTGGAGGGAAATCTTTTTGGATTGACGATTACCGACATTGCTAAGGAGGCAGAGGTAAGTAGAAATACCGTATATCGCTATATTGGGTTATTAAAAGGAGAGGGTGAAATATACGAGAAGAAAGTCGGATCATATACATTATATTATAGGGCAGGAAAAAGAATTTTATCGCAAGAAAAGCTTCTTTCTTTTTTCAAAGGATTACTAGCAAATATTAAAAGGATCTATCCAAATCAAGAGCATGTCTTTCAAACAATTGGCAGAGACATGGCGGACTCAGTTACTATCCCTTCAACCCAGGAAGGGACTAAGGTTAAAGAGCGACTAAAAGAAATGAGTGAACAAGAAATCATTGAATCAATCGGAGATTACTTACCCTATTTTAATATCCTTCACGATACAATAAGAATTTCAAAGATAGAATATGATGAGCAGAATATGAGAGCGCTTATTACGTTTTTTAATTCTGAACTGCTGGAGAGTTCTGACGATTATATTTATTATTTTTACGTTTTGATAGGAATAATTGAGAAAAAGTTAAGCGAATACATTGACAAGGAACTTAAAATTGACATATATCAGTATGAGACCTTCGATAGGAAGGAAAACAGCTTCATGAAAATCGAATTAAATATTCAACTAATTTTACCCGATATAAAAACCTTAAAGTCTGACGATCGTAAGCTTCCCGATTCCGCAAGATTGAATTTAAGTGTAATAAAACATTATGACCCCTTAATTCTTTCCTACATTCTAAGTTGCATTTTTCTTAAAAAAAGCGCAATTCTTACCGTAAAAACCGAGAAAGAAGTGGAGCATTTACAATCTTTCATTGAATTTATAATCCAAGATACCTTTGATTATGAGATTTCAATTGAATCTGCTGATAATTATAATAAAAAAGACACGGACATGATTCGGATATTAATGTTGGGGAAAAATGAAGCAATGAAAAAGGGATATGATAAAGTAATTACCAATGAGGAAAAGATCTTAAAAAATCGTTCAATTAAAGTCGAAAAGAAAATCGTTCAAAACTTTGCCAATGAAAAGAATAGGGAAACCTCTTTAAACCTTATCAGAGATGAAATTAAAAAGTCTTCTATATTAGCCAAAAGCTTGGAAAAAAAAATACGCAACCTGCAAGAGGATGAGGAAGAGAAGAAGATAGATTCCAATGCTCTTATTGGAGAACTCACAAAAGAATATAATATTAGTAATCTGTCGCGTTATTACCTAAGATTTTTAGTGGATATTATCGAAAACCATTATGGGGCAGATATTCCAAAATTATGGTTCTTTTTATACTTATAGCAATAATATTTTCAAAAACGAATGGTAGTTCAATATAATTCCCTTATTCAATTGAAAATTAAATGAGACTCTTTCTTTTTTCTATTCTTTTTACTTTAATAACCGAAAAATCTAATCTTGAGAATTAAAATAAAATTATATTAATCAGAATCAATACTCCTAACAATACAGCATAAGTGGGAATGAAAACTCTCCATACTTTATTTGGAAGAACGCGTACAATATAGGGAGCAATGAGAGCCCCGAAAAACCCTCCAGTAAAGATTGAGGGTAAGAGAATTAAATCTATTTTCACGCCTAATGCCGCGATAATAAGAAAGCTTACAGTACCTACAATCGATACCAATGATTCTGAAAAGGCGACAATTGCTCTGGCACTCTTTTCATAAATTCCGGAAAATATCTGCCCAAGCGTAATAATAGGTCCATAACCCCCACTGGAAATACCCTTATTAAATCCAGCTATCGCAGAAAAGAGGAGAAGTAACTTAGGGCGGGATTTTTCTTGAAAATCATCTACATTATTTGTTTTTTTTGTTAGATATAGTCTTAGAATGCCTATAAGTCCCATAAAAAGAACTAAGAAGGCAACGTATGTTTTAATAACAAATTCAGGAATCATAATTATAAAATAAGCAAAAAATATTGAAAATCCGATCGAAACACAGCCAACTAATGTAAATAGAAAAGCATATTTGGTCGCATCATTAGGAGGTGCAAAGGTAAAATTAATATTCTCAAACACATGATCAAAATATGCGCTTATAAACCCCGAAAATGTCTGTGCAATTAAAAGAGCGGGAACTACTTGAAGAGCTGAGTAGCCAAGTAGGAATAGGATAGGAGATAATCCAGTACCGAACCCCATTCCTGACATTGAATCTATTGATGCAAGAAGCAGTGATAATAAAATTACAATTAGTATCAATTCCATTTGAACCACTATTTAAAGAAAAAAATAGAAAAAGGTCATAATTAAAACATAAAATAGAAGCGCAACAAGAATTTGAAATCCGGACCTCCTATCTATTTTCATTCTCTCTTTCATAGTTTTTTGCTCTAATTCTTTTGCTTTATCGCCGATCTTCATTGATTTTGGTTTATCTTTTAATTTTCTTGAATTCTCTTCTACATTTATTGCATTAGCCATTGAAATTCTCTTTTATTGGATATAATAATGATTATTATTAATAATCATTATATTTAATTATATTTAATTAAGATACTTTAATTTAAAAATATTATCATTCTATCCTAAAAATAGGTAAGAAATTATAGTTGAGAAAGTGAGAAAAAAGGTTGGAGAGAAATTAAAAACAAAATAAATAATTGCTACTTATTAGTGGGCAAATTAATTCTCTTCAAAACCGGATAACGGCGACCAATTCCAAACGCGCTGGGACTTACTTTAATAGATTGAACCAGTTGTCTCCTCTTGAATTCAGCATTAAGATATAATTTCCTCACTTTATTTATAGTTGAACTCTCAATTTGGGTGGTATCGAGGTATTTTTCCTCATTTCCTATCCCATGATTTATGATTGCTCCTAATATTTGATCCAGAATTTCATAAGGGGGGAGAGAATCGCTATCCTTTTGATCTTCCTTTAATTCAGCTGTAGGAGGGCGTGAAATTATTCCTTTAGGTATTATTTCTTCTTTACGGTTTATCCATTCACAAATATCATAAATTTGAACCTTTAATAGATCTCCGGGAATATTTTTTCCCCCACATGTATCGCCGTATAGCGTACAGTATCCAACAGCAATTTCAGATTTATTCCCCGTAGATACCAACAGCCAATTAAATTTATTAGAATAGTACATTAAAATATTAGCACGGATTCGGGCTTGGAGGTTTTCATCTGCTACATCGAACGGGACAGCTCCGAGTTCATTCTGTAGCGACAATTCAAATCCTTCAAACACATCATCGATTGGATGCAAAATATAATTGGAACCTAGATTTTCACATAATTCTTGCGCAAGATCTAAGCTGGTCTGGGAAGTAAATTTTGTAGGCATCATTATATTTGTTACTTTCTTCGGGCTTAAAGCCTCAGAACAAATATAAGAGGTAAAGGCAGAGTCAATCCCTCCACTTAACCCTAATACTATCCCTTCAAAAATGCCACTTTTTTGATAGTAATCCCTCAAATTAAGTTTAAGCGCCTCAATCACCTCCTCTCGCCAATCATTTTGATATCCTTTCCCCTGAATCTGTTCCTTTGGGTTAATTTCCAGCTCAATTACCGGGAAATCTTCTTGAAATGCTGCGGCTTTATGAATAATCTGGCCATATGAATCTGCAATAAAACTCTGTCCATCATATACGATCTCATCCATACCGCCGACCATATTAACATATACTATTGGAACCTTCAAGCCCTTCGATTTACCGCCCACAATTTCCTTTCTCTTGTCAAATTTGGTAATATTATACGGAGAAGCATTAATGACAACAAGTAATTCCGCGCCATTTTCAACTAAGTTTTTTGCGACCTTCGTATCATAGTGCTGGTCCCAGATATCCTCACAGATCATAATCCCAATTTGAATCCCTTTCAAGTCTATTGGTTGGAACTTATTGTCAAAAGAAAAATACCTTCGTTCATCGAATACGTCATAATTCGGCAATAATCTTTTATTTTCTATATGGATTATTTTCTTTCCCTCAATTACCACGGCAGAATTATAAAACCTCTGAGGTTTATTATGTAATTCTGAAGGTTCAGTAAAGGTTCCAAGGATTATTGCCGGTTTTGAATCTAAATCTCTAACGTTCTCTAATCCCACTCGATTCCTTTCCTTGATTACTGGGTCTAAAATATGGTCCATCAATGGATATCCAACAAGCGCCATCTCAGGAAAAATAATCAAATCGGACTCTTGGTGAGAGCGGATAGTATCAATAATTTTGGATAAATTATAGTCTATATCTCCGACAATTGGGTTAATTTGCCCAAA
>CAZDJH010000371.1:0-4037 GCA_964505645.1 uncultured archaeon
AGAATTTTAGGATTTGAAGTTAAAAATGACTATGATTCGAGTAAATAGAGAAACATTAGAAGAGCTTATAGATTATAAGCTTAGATTTTTACGAAAAGAAATCAATAAGATCCTATCAAAATGGGATTATACCGATTCTGAATTATTTTTAAAACATGCTAGAGATGGTACAATAGAAGAAGCTGAGCCTGATGCGATAACTTTGAGACAATTATTAAAGGAAAGAGATGAAACATATCAAATGAAACAAGATTGGGATTCAATCTAGTAATTCATAGAGGCTCATATATTGTCAGTTCATGAACAGAAATTATGGACGTCTAAGGATATATTAGAAAGTCATTTTGGGGATTCAATTGAAGTACTACTATTTCAACCTAAATTGTCTAGAATTAAACTTCGATTGAGAGATAATAACCTTATTTTCATTCAATATAATGATTATGGTGGGTATAGTTATTCAATTATATTTTCTAACATTAAATTAGACAGATGCAGATTTGATAATTATGATGATCGATGGGAGATTTCAACGAGACCGCATCATTTTCATCATAGAAAATCAAAAAAAGGTTTTAAAAGTAAAATGGTTGGAGAACCAGAGCATAATATTCCTTTATTATTTGATTTATATACTTCTGGTAGTTTATTTTTAACGGATTTCAGATTTCCAAAAATTAGTTAAAGGGCAAAAACATTTTATATTCTGGTGATATCCATTTATGAATCTCATAATAGTGTTATGAACGAGTCAACCAATCGCCCCTTAGTGAAAAAAAAAGTATCCCCTTATTAATGTCATTACGAAAAGAACAAAAATTTAAGCCGAAATTTCTAATATTATTATAGGTTATAAATCATATAATTCAATTTGCTGAGCTTGAAAAATGGATATCAAAATATCGAAAAAGGAGCTTATGGAGTATACAAAACTAAAACTCCTCAGTGAGATCACCCTAACTAAAGAAAAACTCAATCTATTTGAAAATAAATATGATTGTACATTAGAGGAGTTTAGGGCAAGGATAGAAGATTCTGAAGAGAAATTTAAAGAATGGGATGATTATATAGAATGGAAGGCATATTCAGATCGATTGCAAGACTTAAAGAAGAAACTGAATGAATTGGACAATGCAAAAGATATTAAAATTGTTTGAAAAGACCCCTATTCTTTAAACATACACCATTTTGGATTATAAGTATAGTTCCGAATCGAAATACTTAAAAGCTAAATTGGAACTTAAAAATGGTGATCTTTTATTTTTAAAAGAATATACTTCCGCAAATGAACATTTATATTCATATCATTGGCAAAAACCAGATGGATCTTTAATTATTCGATGGCAATTGTAAGTTACTTTTACAAAAAGAACTTTCTTTTGTATTGATCGCCCGTTTATTCGGCGAAAAGCATTAAATATTTATTATTTAGAGCATAAAGCTTATTGAATAAATAATAGATGATATTTAATGACTACTAGAACATCAAGCACGAAATTCACAAGCATCATGTACCGGAGCGGATTCATTTACAAATTAGTCCAAGTAGTTGCCTTTGAATTCAAAACGAAGTTTCGAATCTTAGCAAATATCGCAATGAGAAACAATGCAAAAACTATTCTCGATATAGGTTGCGGAATCGGTCAAATAACGACGTATCTGGATTCGAATATTATTTACGAAGGATGGGATTTAAATCAATCGTTCTTGGAAAAAATTAAAAAAGATTGGCTAAAAGGTAAAATTAAACCTAAGAAGGTTATTCTTAGAAATAATGACATTTTTAATTTTGAAGATTATCCCGATGTTGATTGCATTGTTCTCTGTGATATTCTCCATCATATTAGTCCAAGGCATATAGAATTAGTTGAAAGCGTTAAGGAACATGCTAAACGAGTTGTAATATGCGATGGATTTGGAAAAGATAACGCACAAGGACAGAATTGGCTTTCAAAAACCGTATTAAAGGCCGCTCGACATTTACCCGACACATTAATGAAGTATGTGGATTACTTTTTAGGCGATAATGATGGAATAAATCTTTATGAAGATCGAAGTGAATGGGCCCCAAAAAGAGATGAGATTTTATCAATGTATGAATCTTTTGATATTCAAAAAGAACATATATACCATCTGGACGATGAAATTATTGGAGTTTGGGAGAATAGCCATAATTAGGAATCAATTCCCTTTTTATAGAGTAAATTTGAATAGTACCTAATTAATAATTCCTTCCTTTGTATAAACATAACAATATTTAAAAAGGTAAGCTGTTTAATTATGTGTATAGAATATATTTTAAATATTAGAGAGTTTTTCAAAATAATATAATTTGGTGAATAAATGTGTGTCAGTGGTGTGTAAAGCACGGAGCTGGAAAGAAATGGTATATGAATGCCGAAAATTATAAGGCAGACCAGATTTCCAGCGAGGAGGATATGGTAAATTACCTCGAAGAGCAGTGGATGCAGTTTGAAACAGTTTTTATCAGGAAAATCATGGGATTCTCGTCAAAAGATTTAGGGTATAAACTTCAAATGCCAATTATCGGTCGTTTGCTCCGTTGGAAAGCGGAAAATATGATTCACAGCGAAAAAGAAGGAAGAAACCCTCAAAGAGCTGACGGTCATTTCGGGCAAGTTATTCCATTTGAAGATGGAAAAGCCATTCTTTCGGAACTTGCCGCAGAGCCGATCTTATGCAATTATTGTATGTGTCGCTGGATGCAAAGGGGTGAAAAAGAAGCAGTATGCCTCAATTTTGGTGCATTATCAGGTGTACTTGAAAAGATGCCCCGCTTTATGCCGAAAGAACGGACCAATCCAATTGATCGTGAGGAAGCAATTGAAATTTTAGAGCGAAATAATAAAAAAGGATATATAGCATCGGTCTGGTTCCAACCTGTTCCATATATTAACGCAATTTGCTCATGTGAGAGTCCTGAATGCGGCGGACTTACTTTAAGAAACAATTTCGGTCTGAAAGCAGTCTATAAAGCGGAATATATCATTCAACTGGACCAAGACAAATGTCAAGGGTGTAAGCAATGCGTCGTAATGTGCCAATTTAGCGCCATTAGATATATACCCTCTATGGAGAGAGTGATCATCGACTATGATAAATGCTTCGGTTGTGGGATATGTCGCCATGCGTGTAATAATGATGCCTTAAAATTAATTCCAAGGGATGAATATCCGGGATTTGACGGAGAATATTAATAATAGGTGATAAAAAATGAATAAAACAAAAATTAAAATCGATTATTCGTTGTGTGGGGAAAGTGGAAAGATAGACCCCCGAGATTGCACGAAATGCCTAAAAGCCTGTGATCCCGCTGTTTTTATTATGCATGAAACCCTTGGAACGGAAGATGACCAAAAGGACCCATACAACCCCCAAGACTGGAGGGTCACGCCCATTTGGGGCTCTCTCTGTACACGATGCTTTAAATGCGTTGAAGTGTGTCCCGAAGATGCCATCTCAATTAAATGGTAAGAAAGTTTTTCAGGAAAAAACTTCTTTTTTTTCCGTATTTACCGATTAATTTTCTTTTATTCCTCATTAACAATTAAAAATCGCACAGATTTTAGTCATCCTAACATTTAAATAGATGTTGCCGATAATATAAATACTTAATGACCCATAAGAAGTTTTAAATGCCAAATTTTATATGCTACCATGTATGTGATAATAATATAAAATCATTCATTCTCTAGAAGTTGATAAAAATAATCTATATTCTTTAATAGATATCTTTAAATATTTACGTAAAATAACAGATAAGAATTTGAGATAGAAGAAACATGTTTTCCGATAATGATAATGATGCCCCGAAAAAACAGGCGAGTCTCGCAGATACATTCTCCAAAATAGGGGAAAAATCAGATTCATCAAAATCAGATTCATCAAAATCAAATGATTCCATAGATTCGTTAATGAGTAGTCTATCCAAGAAAAAGGGAAATTCGGAGTATTTCAGACAAGGAAAGCGCCCAGAGTTCAAGGAATTAATTCCTGAAGGACAAATTTCGACTGAA
>CAZDJH010000371.1:4047-4533 GCA_964505645.1 uncultured archaeon
GTATCCGGAAAGCGATATCCGGCCCGATGCCGACTATCTGGCGGGGCAGATTCATTTCGAGCACAAGAACTACAACGTTGCCGAACAGCTGTTCCAGAGCATCCAGCCGGGGCAGGGGCCGTATCTGTATGCGCAGTATGAAACCTATATAGAAATTACCTCTATATGGTTTGAATCGATTTTAGGCCTTACCACAGGTCCATCAACGGGTAGGGCTGATAATAGGGAGATGGCGAATATATCCTTAGATAAATTAGTGGAGAAGGTTGACGAGTTTTATGAATTTAGAAAAGATCATCCAGAATATTCGGACTATGTTGATAAGAAAAGAAGAATCTACAATGAAAAGATAAGCCAGCACTATGAAGTCATGAGAATCAAGAACGACTTTAAGAATATGGCAAATAATAACCTTAACAAGCTCCATATGATTATGAGTGATTTCCGAGTATTATTGCAAAAGATGGCCGCGGCCGAAAAAGGGGA
>CAZDJH010000372.1:0-4531 GCA_964505645.1 uncultured archaeon
ATTTTTTCCCATCCCAATTAAAAGTCCTTGATGCATAAAGGTTTTTATATCTTTAAGATTGATTGATTTCATATCATTTATAATCTCATTTTCAGAAAAAATCCGATTATGTAAGGAGATATTATATAATTTGATTAATTCATTAAGAAAAATGTTTTTGGTAATCGGGACTTTTTCAATTGCAACTAAGATCATAAGCCCGTCGGACTTTAGGACTCGGGAAATCTCCTTTAGGATTTCCCTTCGAACCATATCGTGAAATTTTGGGTTCTTTTTATAGACAGGAATAATTACACCGTCAAAAATGTTCTCGGGGGCAGAAATGTGCTTGCTTATCATCTCAGTAAACTTGATATCTTTCATTTTAGTATTAGTTAACGTTTGGTTTTCTCCATTTTTAGGAAGAATATATTGTTCTTTAGAAAATTCTGAAATCTGTTTTATAATCGGGGGAACTATATATTCGGAAAACCATATTGATAAAATTCTTTCGAATTTCTCATTTTTGATTTTTTCTAGGAATGTTTTCGAAAAGTCTTCCCTGAATTCTTCCGATACCATCACATTATTATTTATTAAGAATTTTAATAATAATCGGGGAACGTAATTGGTATAGGGGGTATCTTCAATATTTGGGATTTTACTTGAATTATCTTGTATGAATCTAAGCAAACCCTTTTCTTCCAAATTACTTAATATATTGTAGAAGCTCGGCGGATATATCTTCTTCTTTTCCTTTATGAAATCAAAAAACTTTTTCTCATATTCCTGCGCTTCAGTGAGATCTTTCATTTTAGGATCTTGTTCCTTAAACTCTATAAATTGCTTAACTTCAGTATATAATAGGTGCCGAACAATTGGGTGTTGATATCTGACTAAGAATTGAAGGGTGATTATATCTTTTATTGAGAAATTAATGAAGTCATTAATGTTATGGTAATTTGCGTATTCAAGAAATTCCAGATCATTATTATTATCGGTCATAATAAATCAAAGCTATTATTTTTAATACCATTATATTTTATTATTAAGCCATTAGATATAAGTTTTCTGTTTTTGTAAGAAAATATTTACAAAAAGTAAAGATTTAAAAATCCATCTTCATTAAATGTTATTAATAATAATTATATTTTAAGAATTACAATAAAAAATTGAAAAAAAATGTCTAAAATACCAGACCAGTTTGATAAATTTGATTTAGATAATCTCAGCAAGCCAAATGCTTTACCTGAGGATATTGATTTTGAAACCCATATCGTGGCCACATATATTGCCAGACTTCATCGACGCATGGATGCATTTTACATGACACAATCACTTTGTATCGAACAGAGCACGGGAACTTTTACCCCAGTTCCAGCGGAAACACCTGAAACAAGAAGGAAGCATGTTGCCAAGGTTATCGGTTTATGGTCTCTTCCTGATTATGAATATGAAGGCGTGGAGGACTTTTTCGATAAGCCCAAATACAGAAATTGGGTCGTTCAAGTTGCATATCCTTTAAACTTTAAGCCTCAATTTCCGATGTTGTTTACAACAGTTTTTGGAAATATTTCTATGGGTGGGCCGCTTAAAATGGTTGATGTAAGGTTCCCCAGAGAATTTTTAAAGGATTTTAAGGGACCAAAATTCGGTGATGAGGGAATAAGAAAGCTTTTGGGGGTTCCAGAGAGACCGTTACTTAATAACATGATTAAGCCATGTGTATACACCCTTAGTGAAACCCCTGCGGATGAATTAGCGTATAAAGCTGCGTTAGGTGGATGTGATGTTATAAAAGACGACGAATTGATCGCCGATATCGGTTTTAATCCTTTAACTGAACGAGTCACCCAATTTATGGAAGCACTTGATCGAGCTGATGAGGAGAAAGGAGAAAAAACCTTATACACCGTAAATATTACCGACAGAGTTGAGAGAATGTTTGAGTTAGCAGATATCGCGCAAGAGCACGGTGCTAATGCGTTAATGGTGAATCATATATCGGTAGGATATTCTGCTATGAGAAAATTAGCTGAAGACCCTTCGGTTAAAGTTCCTATTTTAGGACACATGGACTTTGCGGGAGCGCTTTATCAGGACCCATGGGGCGGTTTAACAAGTGAATTGATCCTCGGAAAGTTCGGACGATTAGCTGGCTGTGATACGATTGTTCAACCCGCACCGTATGGGAAAGCACCAACTAGAAAAGAAAAATTCCTTAGTACAGCAAGACAAATGGTCATGCCTATGCGAAATGCACCCCATATCAAGAGAACAATGCCTATGCCCAGCGGTGGTATAACTCCAGGTTTAGTAGAGAAAATAGTGAATGATTTAGGGCCAAATATTATGATTGGGAGCGGAGGAGGAATTCACGCCCATCCCGAAGGTCCCGTTGCAGGGGCTAAAGCGTTTAGACAAGCTATTAATGCCGCAATGCAAGGAATCGACGTTAAAAAGTATGCAAAACAAGAGAACGCGCACGAACTTGGCGTATCCCTCGGAATCTTTGGTACCAAAAAGACAGAATTCACTTCGGTATAATACTCTTCAAATCTTTAATTTTTTTCATTTATTTTTTTTCTATTTCTACACATTTTTTTTCTCAAATATAATAAAAGGGTTTGGTTATTAAACTAAATACTTAAAAACCTTAGAAAAAAGCACGCGGAAATTATCTTAGATACTCTTTTATAAAATTTTTAATGTCTAAAACCATTATTATAAGTATAAAGCAAAAGTAAGTCGATAAATTGTTGTGTTTCAATGACAAAGAAGGAAAAAGAGTTTAGTAGAGTTATGGAGTTGGAAAGTCGGAAGCTCTCAAGAGAAGAGAATAGAGCAGAAGTGGTGGAGACTCAAAAGAAGGTGGGAGAGCAAAATGATCTCATTGCATTAGACATTCAAGAACGGTTTGAAAAAAAAAAAATCAAATCATTCGACCTTGTTGGTGCGATAGGGTCGGGAAAAACTGCTCTATTGGAAAAAATATGTAAAAAACTCGGGCCGAAAAAGAGAATATTGGTAGTATGTGGCGATATTACAACGAGAGTTGATGCGGACCGAATTGAAAAGAATAAAGTTAAAACGATTCAGATTAATACAGGGCGAGAATGTGCATTGAATGCATATCATATCAATAAAATTGTTGATAATGTTGAATTAACGGATTATGATGTAATTTTTGTTGAGAATGTGGGAAACTTAATCTGCCCATCCGAATTTATGCTCGGGATGGATATGCGTATCGTGGTAGTTTCTATAACTGAGGGAGAATGGGTGGTCGAAAAGCATCCCTTATTGTTTAAAATGTCTAAGATCGCAATTATAAATAAAATCGACCTTCTTGAGAGGTTACAAACAGATGTCGATAAGATGGTGGCAGACGCGAAGGAGATAAACCCAAATATTGAAGTGGTTTTAACAAGTGCGAAGACCGGGGAGGGAATCGATAAATTAATGGAACTTATGGGGTTAGAAGCCTGAATTAATACAATCATTTTATATGGAAAATAAAATTAAGAAGAAGTCTGAAAAATGAGTAAAAAATTAAATGAAATAGAAGAATTACTTAAGCGCAAAGATAAGATTAATAAAGAAGAATTTAGAGCGAAACTAAAGGATTTTTTACGTAAAAATGTTCAAAAAAATCAAATAGATAATTATATCGGTGATTATCCGTCTATTATTGAACCGGTCGTTTTGGGTCAAAATGTAACTATTGGGGATGATGTTTTACTCGGTCCAAATGTATTCATCGGAGATAATACAGTGATCGGCAATTATAACGAAATTTCAAATTCAGTGATATGTGATAACGTAAATTTAGGAGACATCTTTAAATTCGATTTTTGTTTCGTCGATAAAGGCAGTAACTTTAGTTTTAATAGCCTGAATCTTAAGAACTGCATACTTAATGGAAATGCAAGCTCTAAAAAAGAATTAAATAAAAAATGTTTTGAATAATCCTAATTTAGAATTTTAGGATCATTTTAATTTCTCTATATTTTCCGAATAGTCGCATAGTTTTGATAAGACTCGCACCGGATTGTCCCAATATTTGAATAGAATTGCCCCCGTGCTTCTGATTTTCTTCGACCAAGGGCTATTATAATTCTGTGGGTTCACGAAAAAGATTGGCGTGGAATATTTTTTCGATTCTTTTAAAATTGGGGAAATTAACATCCTTTCCATTGGAAGATCTTGCTTTATTTGATCTGGGAAATTTTCGTATTTTAATATTCGCTCGTTTTTTAATAGGCTTCTGAGTACATCTTGAAATCCAAATGCGCCATAAGTTATAATTGCATCAATCTCCCCCGATTTCATAAGTGTTTTGGGAATATTAATGTAATAATTCTGAAAGTTCATGTCGAAAGTTGTATCAATGGGATTTTTTGCGCTTGCAGTGGGAATCATATATTCTTTTAACTGTTCTTGCAGTTCTTCGGACAACTGAGGGACTTTTAATCCTTTTTTTTCCGCATGATTAGCGATCATCACACCCGGACCTCCCGAGTTGGTTATTATTCCTAATCGTCTGCCCTTG
>CAZDJH010000373.1:0-4458 GCA_964505645.1 uncultured archaeon
CTTATTGACGGATTTTATATAGCAAATATTAATATCAATAAAAATCTTAAAGTATTAAAATTATAAATTATAATAGATAATAAATACTAAATATTACTTTTAAAACAATTAAAATTCTATTGAAAAAGAGTTGTAATTTTTATGAGCCCAAATTTTTGGAATAAAGAAGCCGAGTGTATGCCCAGAGATGAGCTGGAAGAACTACAAGGGAAGAAACTCAAGAAACTTGCACGCTATGTGTATGATAATGTTGAATTCTACAACAAAAAGTTCAAGGAAATGGGAATAACCCCGGATGATATTTCCGGTGTGGAGGATATTACAAAACTCCCCCTCACGTATAAAACCGACCTGAGGGATCATTACCCCTTTGGCCTTAATGCGGTGCCGATGGATGACATTGTGCGAATCCACGCCTCTTCGGGAACAACGGGAAAACCCACTGTCGTATCGTATACCCAGAAAGATATCGACGATTGGACGGAGCTTATGTCACGTACGGTTGTGGCGCCGGGGATCACCAAGAAAGATATTGTTCAGAATGCCTATGGATACGGTTTGTTCACTGGGGGCTTAGGGTTCCATTATGGTGCTGAAAATGTGGGATGCTCTGTAATTCCAATTTCCGGTGGAAACACCCAAAGGCAACTGATGCTTATGGAGGATTTTAACTCCACAGTACTCACCTGTACCCCGAGTTATGCTTTATATATCGCGGAGTATGCGATCAAGGAGGGAATCGATGTATCAAAATTGGCACTTAAAACCGCTATATGCGGCGCAGAGCCGTGGTCTGATAATCTCAGAAAGCAAATCGAAGAGAACCTCGAGATTGACGCTTACGATATCTACGGTTTGAGCGAAATTTACGGTCCTGGGGTTTCCGTAGAATGCGAAGAAAAAAATGGTATGCATGTCTGGGAAGACTTCTTCATTGTGGAAGTCTTAGATAAAGAGACTTACGAACCCGTTGGGGAAGGCGAAGAAGGTGTGTTGGCATTTACCACTCTGGAAAAGACGGGAATGCCCTTAATTCGCTATATTACCTACGATATTGCCACATTCACAAAAGAAAAATGTGCCTGCGGCAGGACCTGTGGCAGAATGAGTAAAGTAACGGGAAGAGCAGATGATATGCTGATTGTTCGTGGGATTAATGTATTCCCATCTCAAATTGAACATACACTCATGAAGATACCGGGAGTAGCGGGATATTACCAAATCATCATCAATCGAGATATAATTGACTCCCTTTCTGTTATGGTCGAATTAAATGAAGAAACCTTTTCCGATGAGATGAAGGAGCTTGAGAACTTCAAAAAGCGTATTGAACGCGAACTATACAATGTGTTACAAGTGAGAGCAGATGTGGAGCTAGTGGCGCCCGGAACCCTTCCTAGAACAGAAGGAAAAGCGAAGCACGTAATAGATAAAAGAGAAAAGAATATATAAGGTGGTATAAGTGTTAAATCAAATAAGTGTGTTTTTAGATAACATTCCTGGCATTTTGGAAAGATTTACTAAGGTATTAATGGATAATGGAATAAATATGAGAGCTTTAACCGTTGCCGAAACCGCAGACTTTGGGATCTTGAGAATGCTCGTAGATAAAGAAGAGGAGTGTATTGATATTCTAAGGGACCACGACTACCTCGTCTCCGAAACCAAAGTGATTGCGGTTGAGGTTCCCGATAAACCAGGGGGGCTTCACGGAATCGCGAAGATCTTAGCGGATGAAGATATCAACATTGAGTATATATACAGTGCTCTCTTAGTGAAAGACGAAGCGATAATTATCCTTCGGGTAGACGATAACGAAAGTGCGGTTAAAGTTCTTAAGGATAATAACATGAAAGTGCTCGATAAGCAAATTATTTAATTCCTATTTTTCTTTTTTTGTACTTTTTATTTATTTGAAGCACATATTTTAAGATGTTTGATTATAACCTTACTTAATTCATTGAATTCTACTCTTATACCTCTCTATTTCTCTCGTCTTTCTTATCTTTCCTTAATTAAAAAATCTCAAAGTATTAAAAATACTAAGTATTAAATATTAAATATAGATTTATTCAAATACTTTTTATTATAACCTACAAAAAATAAAACGCATTAATAAAGTTGACAAGACTATGTTTAAGCAATTATCTATTTTCTTGCATAACAAGCCCGGCGAGCTCGCAACCTTTTGTACCTATTTGAAGGAAAATAATATCGAAATTCGAGCCATTACCGTTGCAGAGAATGTCGATTACGGCCTCATTCTCCTTTTAGTAGATAAGCCAGATAAATGCATTGAAGTTTTAGACTCGGGAAATTATGTATATTCAATTACTAAAGTTATCGCTGTAAAGGTTGAAGCGGAAAAGGGCCACACTCAAGGGCTTTTAGAGATATCTAAGATTCTCGGGAATAACGACGTAAATATTGAGTTTCTCTACAGTACACTTGTAAAAGATGAATCATTACTAATCCTTAGAGTGGATGAGAACGAGAGAGCTAAAGAGGTACTTAAAGAAAAAGGCTTTCTTATTGAGGAAAGGCCTCAGATATAGACTTACTCAAATATAAATTAAATGAGTGAAAATACTCTATTTAAAAAAGGTAAAATTGAAATAAATTAAACTATTATTTTAGAAGTAGATATACCTATAATTTTAAAAATATATAAATTAAGGGACGTGTAATCAAAAAAATGCTGACAGAACTCTCAATCTTTTTGAGAGTGTTAAATCAAGTAAGTAATTCACATATAATCATTCTTTAGATAAATATCCTTTATTGATTTTATCCTCCCAATCGCCGAACTTTTTCCCCAGCGCCTCCGTATACCCCCTTAAAAAGCGGCTTTTCACTCCCCCTATGAACTTTTTCACCTTCTCCGGCAACGCATCGAAAACCTCCTCTTCCATCAGCGGAGTACTCAGAAAGGTGAAGTGGGTAAGACGACGGAGCCAAGTGATCGACTCGGGAAGCTCCGAAATGGGGTTGCGCGAAATATTCAGCAGTCCCAGCGAGCGGAGGTTGCCGATGGACTCGGGGAGGGAGCGGAGTTCATTCCCATTGAGCCATACGTTTTCAAGTGAGCAAAGCTTCCCGAACGAATCGGGGAGGGACTCCAAGCCGTTTTCCTTAAAGAACAAGGTCTTGAGGGACGTCATAGAGCCGATAGACTCGGGCAAGGTCTTAATTCGGTTGTCTGACAGACTTATATTCTCGAGCAAGGGAAGCCCAACAATTACCTCGGGGAACTCCACGAGCTTGCTTTCACCTAAATAAAAAGCGCGGAGGGACTTCATATCGGTTATAGATTGGGGTACCTCCCGAATATTATTTTGCGAAAGAAATAACTCCTCAAGCAAAATGAGGTGAGTGAGCACCCCGGGGAATTCGCTAAAGGAGTTTTTGTGGAGGTAGAACCTACGGAGAGAGGTCATTTTCCTCACCGACTCGGGGAGGGAACTGAGGTCGTTTGAACCAAAGTTTAAGTGTTCGAGCGAGGGGAGCTCGGTGAGCACCTCGGGGAACCCGGAAAACTTGTTAGCGCCCAAGAGAAGGTCCTTGAGGGAACGGAGGTTTGCGAACTCATCGGGGAGGTCGCGCAAAGTGTTATCGGTCATTTCGAGTCTCTCCAGACCCGATAACTGGGTGAGGGGGTACGGAAACTGTTCAAAGTTGTTCAAGGTCAAAACTAAATACTTTAAACGGGATAAATTTGAAAAACTGTTGGGAAGGGACTTCAACCTATTATACCTGAGGGACAAGCGCTCCAGATGTTTCAGCTGGCCAACTTCAAGTGGGCATTCTTCCAGCCCGCAGTCATTTAGGGTTAATAAAACAACGTGTCCGCCCCTCGCGTAAAACCCCTTCATATACGTCCACGGCCTCTTTTGTATATCCTTTTCCGACAATAAATTGAGGTAGGAATGGACGCCATACTCAATCTTGTCGAGGGCACGCGCCTCTGACTCATATAACTCGGTGCCACCAAATTCAATCAGTCCTTCTTTTCTGCCCGACATATTTATCCTCACTTATATAATAGAACTCCATATATTAAAATGTTAGCGGACCCGCGGTTTATTAAAATTTTACTAATATTAATATTATAATACAAAAATGTTATTAAAACAATTCAATAGAATAAAAATAAAGGAATTTCTAATGATTCGGGTTCCATTTCCTATTCCGCTCCCGCTCCCCCTTCCGCTCCCCCTTCCGGTTCAGATTCGGCTTCCATTCCCGTTTCTAATTCAATCTCCCGCGAGCAGATTTTAGCCAGTCTCGTGGAGAACGTCGGGCAATATTTTGCCCTTCTCGCAAGGATCAACAGGCTCATAGGCAGTAAACTCTATGAGGATGCTCTCTTCTTAGAGCAAACCGCCGTGCGAAAGTTGCTCATAAACCATTACGCCCAATGCCACCCCGATGCCACCTTCCCCGATTCTGCCACCCGGA
>CAZDJH010000374.1:0-1799 GCA_964505645.1 uncultured archaeon
AAGTAATATTTTAATTTCCAATTATTATAATAATAATAGTGGTGAATCATTTCTATATATTTTTATTGGTTAGTGGAGAGGATGAAGTTATGTTTAGATAAGTGGGAACTATTTATATGAACTTCTAAAGCGTTAATCAGTGAAACTCATAATAGAAAAAAGTTTAAGTAACTGCTGATATATATTTTATTATTAAAGGTCCATTTAGAGTTATACAAATTCAAGGGAGGGCTCCCTATATTTATGATTTATACTAATAACAATTAATAAGTCCCAATGTTTTTAAAAAAATAATTATAACCTAATTAACCTAAGGAGTGACAGAAAAGTTGAGATCTCATGCCCATACCCATACCCATAATCATCAAGGAAAATATCGGGGCCTGGAAAGGAAGCGATTAGAGTTGTCATTATTCATCACACTCATCGTTATGATTGTAGAGGTGGTGGGAGGTCTTTTATCCAATAGTATTGCCTTGCTAACTGATGCGGGTCATATGTTTACACATTTATTTGCAATAACTATAAGTATTTTTGGAATTTACTTGGCGAGCAAGCCAGCGTGCCACCATAAAACTTTTGGTCTCTATCGTGCAGAAATATTAACGGCATTCATTAATGGACTCTTTTTACTGGCAATTACCGGGGTTATAATATATGAAGGCGTGCTCCGACTATTCAATCCAGTCGAGATTAACAGCTTGGCGATGATTTCAGTTGCCATCATTGGACTTGTCGTGAATATTATTAGCATCTTACTCCTTCAAGGGACAGATAAAAAGGACTTAAACATAAAGGGCGTGTTTTACCATATGGTAGGAGATTCCGTATCGTCTGTGGGAGTCGTCATCGCTTCTATTATCATCTATTTTACCGGATGGTGGATACTTGACCCTATTGTGAGCTTTTTTATCGCCGCATTAATTATCAAATGGGCAATCGGAATCTTGAGGGATTCAGCCAGGATTTTACTCGAGATTGCCCCAGAGGGACTTAGTGTGGATATTGTTGAAACTGACTTGGAAGCACATTTCGAAGAAATTGAGGACGTTCAGCATACTCATATCTGGACCATCACACCAGAACTTTTGGTATTGACCACCCACGTGCGATTAAGTAAATCCGTAGGTCATGATGAATTCATTGATCGGATCGCCGAATACCTTCATAAGACATATAATATTGCCGAATCCACGATTCAAATAACCTATAAAGAAGACATTAAGTCCTGCCAAATCTGAACTTTTTTTCTTTATTAAAGGTATGAGGACATAAGTCTTAATTCTGAACCTTCATTGGCGCTATTTTTTTTGCAAAAAAGAAATTTGTAGGGCATCAATGTATATCTGAACTAAAAGTATATGACATGATTAATTCCTATCATAATTATCTATATGGACTCTCCTATTGGTTGATCTGCTCGATTTTGAATCCCTATTCTCTCAAATACCCTAAAGACAACATATAAAAAGGAAGCGATGTTTTATTTATTTACTTAAATATATTATATTGATAAGATAGGATATATTTAAAAAATATACTTATACTAAAAAACAAAATTGAGGAAATGAAATAAATCTTGATTGGAATAAAAAGCTATGGCGCTTATTTGCCCAAGTACCTTTTACCCCGCAAGTTGATTTCGAAAGCGTGGGACTTTCCTGGCGTTCCTGGTACAAAGGCATTTGCGCAAGCGGATGAAGATAGCATTACCATGGCTGTCGAAGCAGGACTTGATTGTCTTATGGGAATTGACCCGAAGTCTATTGACGGATTATATTATGCAACCACCACTCAAG
>CAZDJH010000374.1:1809-4439 GCA_964505645.1 uncultured archaeon
CGGCATCTCTTATAGCCACCGTGCTTGATTTGAGAGATGATATAGTTAGCGCAGACTTTTCAGATTCTCTTAAATCTGGTACTACCGCCGTAGCACGTGCATATGATACTATTAAGGCGAATGATGATATTAATAGCATTTTAGTTGTCGCGGCGGACCAAAGGCAACCAGAACCATCTACAATGTGGGAATACGGATTTGCTGATGGAGGTGCCGCACTTTTAATTGCAGATGAAGATAACATCCCGATCTCCATAGAAGATACCTATGCGATATCAAAAAACGTAACAGGTCCTTGGAAGCGACGAGAAGTTGATGATTTTATCAGAACCTTTGAGGTAAAAATGGATGGAAGGTTTTATTTTCAGAGTGTAATGGCTGTTATAAAGGGAATTCTGGAGAAAAATGGGCTCACTCCAAAGGATATTAACATTGCGGCGTATTATTATAATAATCCCAAGGTATTCGGCGGAATTGCCAAAAAGATAGGTTTTGAACGGGGCGTTGCCCAAAATGGATTATTCTTCCAGATTGGAGATACAGGCACTCCTATGCCGTTTATGCTCTTAATTAGTGCATTACGTCGACCTGATGAAAATGCAAAAGCATTAATGATTGGGTATGGAGATGGTGCAGATGCAATACTCATGCAAGTTCGAGACAAAAGAGCAACCAAAGATATCGGTAAAACACGAATGGGTATGAGGGACCATCAAAAAACCATGCAAACAGTAAAGAACTATAATATGCTTATTGATAACAAGGAATGGCTCGATAAGGACAGATATACACGTAAAAGCTCTCCCGTTACCCTTTGGAGAGACCAAGATTCCGTGTTAAAATGGTACGGATTAAAATGTAATAGTTGCGGTGCCATCCAATATCCTAATTTCCATAGAGCATGTTATGTATGCCGAGCTGATGATCAATTGGAAAAGGTAAAACTTGCGAGGAAAGGAAAAATCTTTACCTATACTTTGGACCATTTAATCGGTGGAAATTATTACGATACCCCAGTTCCCCGCTGTGTTATCGACTTAGATGGAGGGGGGAGGGTTTTATTAGATATGACAGAAATTGAAAATCCAGAAGAAAATGTAAAAATTGGAATGGAAGTTGAGACAACCTTTAGAAGGATGCATCAAGGTGCTGACTTTGTAAATTATTACTGGAAGTGCCGCCCATCTCGTGGCAGACCCAGTGAAATAGGAGGTGGAAATTAGATGGTTCGTCGTGGAATAAAAGATAAGGTTGCCATTATTGGCTGTGAAGCTACCAAATATGGTGAATTATGGAATAAAAACCAATATGATTTACTCTTTGAATCGACCCAAGGAGCTTGTAAAGATGCGGGAATTGAGAAGGATGATATTGACGCAACGTGGGTTGGAATCTATTACTATTTTACGGGTTTATCCGGAGCTATGGTTGAGGATACCCTTAAATTAGGCGGAAAACCAGTAACTCGCGTTGAAAATTATTGCGCCTCAGGTATGGACGCCTTTCGCAATGCCTGTTTTGCCGTTGCATCTGGAGCTTATGATGTATGTTTGGCTTGCGGAGTAGAGAAAATTATGGACGAGGGAAGTAGAGGATTACCTGGATTTAGGATCTTTGGACATCCGGTCTATCCATTACCTTCCGCACCAGCTATGTTCTCAATGGCAGCAACGCGCTCCTTCCATGAATTCGGTTGGGAAAAAGAAGACTTGGCGCGAGTCGCAGTAAAAAACCATTCAAATGGAGCAGTTCATCCAAAAGCCCACTTTCGTTCGGAAGTAAGTTTAGAAACGGTTATGAAAGCACCAATGATTGCCGATCCTTTAGGGAGGTTTGATTGTTGTGCAATGTCAGATGGTTCCGCAGCATTAATCCTTACGACCCCAGAAATGGCTCCAAGTTATGCTCATGGGGATGATTATGTGCTCGTTAAGGCTAATGCACTTTCTGCCAGAACAAATTTTCCATGGTATGTACCTCCTGGAGGTCCAGGTGCTGAATATACCTCTTTCCCAGCAACCGTAAAAGCTGCAGAATATGCCTATAAAGAGGCAGGAATTGAAAACCCAAGAAAAGAAATTGATGCCGCAGAAGTTCATGATTGTTTTACCATCACAGAGCTGTTAAATTGCCAAGACTTACAATTCTGTGATAAAGGAATGGCAGCTCAAGAATTGAAAAACGAAACCTTTAATTGGGACGGAGAGACCGCAGTAAATCCTTCTGGAGGGCTGAAGTCGTTTGGCCACCCCATAGGATCAACGGGATGCAGGATGTTACAGGAAATCACCAAACAAATCCAAGGGCGTGCAGAAGGGCGTCAAGTTCCAGATGCTCGAATTGGTTTATGTCATAATCTAGGTGGCGCATACGCAGTATGCTCGGTGACTATTTTAGGACAGCCAGAATAGATATTTTAAATCAAATTAATACTTTTTTTTAATTCTTTTTTTTCTCGAATTGATAACTCTATTAAAGTTTCTGTTAATGATGGAGAAAAAATAAAAAGAAAACGCCTTTATCTTATTAAACTAAAAAATTATAACAATTATAGTGTTAAGAATGAAACAAGAATCATTAATTATCATAAAACCAGATGCGGTTAGACGAAAATTGGTTGGGAACATTAT
>CAZDJH010000375.1:0-4424 GCA_964505645.1 uncultured archaeon
GATTCTCATAATTATTTAGTACATTTAACACTTTAGTTTGAATTTCTGAACTATAAAATTTAAGATCATTTTGTAAATAATTGGAAAAATCATAAAAATCATCTTGAAGATCTTGAATTGACTTAATTTCCATCCCCTTTTCCTCACAAAATCTAATATTTGTTTTTTCTTGAGGGGTTAAACCCTTTGAATGAATTACTAAATTCTTTTCGATTGGACCAATATTAAAGAATTTAAAAAAATCCATAATGTCATCTTGAATTTTAAATGGTTCATATATTTTACTTCTTTGTGTAAAATTCAGTAAATATGGAGCTAAATCAAATAATTCAGTGTCCCCTATTAATAATAATCGATTTTTGAAGTAGTGATTTTTTAAAAAATACCATAAACTATCAAAAAAATTATCTTGAGAGAAATCCAAACTTTCAAAATTATATGATATGGTCTCTAGGGGAGTATCAACAAAATACTTATTCTTTTCTCTAAAAGTCATAGCAAAAAATCCTGCTAAGTTCATTGATAAATAATATTGATCTCCATGAGAGATTCCATTTATAAACAACTTGTTTTCAAATAATTCTCTATTACTGATTGAATTTAATAGTTTATACCACCAAAAGCTAAAAATATTCCCTCCATCAATTTGTATTTTAATTTTATTATTCTTATTCTTTAAAAACTCTTTTGTATTCCAATTATTACAGATTTTCTTTTAAATATAAAGGAAGGCAAAAGATTTAATAAAGAATTCTGGCAAATAATGGAATTCTCTGTAATGGTATAATTGGGCAATTAAATCTAATAATATATATAAGATTTATAAAATCCTCCAACTATTAATATTAATGTATTAATTATTTGAGAAATCTACAAGTAACCTCCGTTAGGATTAAATTTACGAATCTAATGAACTTTCTATAGGTTTATATTGTGGATGTTATTACTTTTTATTAAATTATTGTATTGATTCTTATATAAGCTTTATGTGTTCAATTCTTTATCAGAACACAATAGATTTACAAGTAAAACAAATCTTTTGGGCTTTAATTCAAACTTGATACTGTTTTTCCTAAGGGTTTTAAATACATCGATACCAGCGGCTTCCATACTATAGATCTTCTCTTGTTGGATGTCCAACCTTTTATAGCCGGAACCGCTTGAAAGCAAGAAAAATGAGTTCTCTGGATGCTCAGAATAGATTTCTTTCACAAAGTCTTTTATATGTCTTTTGGCAGAGCCTTGCCAATAGAGCACGCACGTTGCTTGCCTTTCCGACCATTTCGGGTGTCTTTGTAGCATTGATTCCTTGTAGCTTAAAAGATTGAATCTGCCGGTGATTAAATAGAAATAATTGTAGTTATCTGTGATATTGCTTAAAAAGGGCGCGTTAGGAGGGCATACGGGATTGTTGTTATAGTTTGGACAGCCGTTGGGGTGGTCGGGGTACGGCAAGCGGCACCATAGGCGGGTCTTTTTTGTAAAATGGATTGTTTCTGGGAGGATTTCAACACAATTTATTGTTAATAACCCAGAAATATTCATTATAAAAATCCCAATAGTTTTTTAGGTTTTTTTTAGATATTACTATGTTTTATAAATAATATGTAATATTTGATTATTATAATTTTTGCGGAAAGTTAATGTTGAAAACCTTCTAATTCCTATTAATGACCCTTGCTAAAGTATCAAAAAATTTAATTAGTTGAACAACTATATAATATGGTAATAATGCTGAAATTAAAAAAGGGTAGGGCGCCTTGCAGGGAGCTCTTAATTGAAATATGCAATAAATGCCATCTACATTGTAAGTTTTGCTCTTCCAGTGGAAGAGACTCAAATAATAGATTTTTGGATATAAATTTAATCAAACAAATAATAAAAGATGCAAAAGAGTTAGATGTTTCCATAATTCAATTATCTGGGGGGGAACCTTTCACTCATCCATCATTTAGCGAGATTTGTAATTTTATAAAAAAGAATAATTTTGACTTTATTGTCTATACAAGCGGAAATGTCATAAAAAACAATAAATTAAAACCTATAACCTATATGATTATGAAAAAATTAAGGAAGTATAAAATAACTTTAATAAGATTCAATCTTCAATCACATATCCAAGAAATCCATAATTATTTAACAGATTTAAATAGTTTTAAGAATACAATCGAAAGTATAAAAAGAGCTATTGATATGGGAATCCCATCTGAGATTCATCTAATCCCCATGAAAAAAAACTATAAAGATTTAGATAAAACAATGCAATTTTTGTTAAAACTGGGAGTTTTTAAGGTCAAATTCTTAAGATTTGTTCCCCATGGTAGAGGTTTAAAAAATAAAAAAGACTTAAAACTAAACCATGATGAATTTAATGAATTAATGGATTGTTTTTCGGACTTAAAAAGAAAATATGGCGATTTTATTGAAATAGGATCGGCGTTTAATGAAAAGAGCAATAATTTGGCT
The DNA here is from genome assembly GCA_964505645.1 of uncultured archaeon. Lineage (GTDB taxonomy): Archaea > Asgardarchaeota > Lokiarchaeia > Sigyniarchaeales > SOKP01 > TEKIR-8. Next base: position 2,467 of record CAZDJH010000375.1, read on the forward strand.
AAAAATTTATGCAAAAAATGTCAAATTGGAAAGAGTAAAATTGTTGTGACCCCAAATGCTAATATATATCCTTGTGTCTCTACTAAAAATATAGATTTTTTTGATTTTAACTTAACAAATCATTCTCTTAAACAAATTCTAACATCATACAGCTATAAATCGAAAGTCTATCAATTCTATTCCCTAATTAACAATGTGGATAATAAATGTCCAACCCAAGCGTATATTAGATTAAAAAATAGGGCGATAATGAGTGATTTATCTAACACCCTTATGGAAAAAAGAGAAATTATAATTTAAATTAATTATGAAATTAACAGATTTAGAACTAGGTAAATATTTTTTAAAAAATTATGATAAAGCAGAATTTCTAATACGTTTCTATTTCTTTTAACCTTTTACGATGAGTTGCAAGAATGGGATCGGCCATATTTGGAACTAAGATTTGAAGAATCAAACCAAATTATTGTTAATGCATTTCATATGGATGAGATTTCATATACTCAGAAATTCTACTCTGATTCTTTGACCTTGGATGAAGATATCTTCAGAAATTATGTAATGTCTATTAAAGGATATATAAAGCTGTTCCGGAGCGGTCCGGATTCCCAAAAGAGAAAATTCACGTTCATTTATATTTTAAATATTTACAATAATAACTTCAATGAAGGAAAAAACATGATAGAATTTACATATCCACCCAATTCTAAACCGCAAATAAATAATTTAATCGAACAAGGAGAATACCTGCAAAGTATTTTGAAATATATTGAAGAGGTATATCAAAAAGAAAAAGTAGAAGAAATAAAAATTCTAATCGAAAAAATAAATGATATTCTGGAAATTTAAGTTATATAGGATATTACGGATAAGCAGCTAATCGGTTAATTAAATTTAATCTAAAATAGGTTTAAGGTTTGATAAAGGGTTTATGAGAAATGGGTGAACATGTCGCAAATCGGACAGTAGTAGAAGCCTTCGGCATCCTTTTCGGTTTCAAATCCGCATATATTGCAGCATACGAGGGAGTTCATTTTTTCTATCATTAAATCCGATTAGTTAGGAAGCACTTCATCTATTTTATTTCCTTGGTTTAACTTATAATAGAATGGGATCTTTTCAATAATTTCTTTCTGATGAGAAATGATTATTATCTGAGAGAATATTGAAGAGAGATCTTTTGTTAGCCAATTTAGAATTTCCACCCTTCGTTCCGAGTCGCTTGAAGCGAACGCCTCATCAAGAAACAGAAATTTGGGATAATGGCCTTTCGATTGAGGAAGCAGAGACATAGCAACTGCAACCCTAATCGCTAGTAAAATCTGATCCTCTGTTCCACCACTTAAATATTTTTTATCAATGAAGCATTCTTTAGTATCTTCCATTATTTTAAATTCATAACGCTTTCGCCTTTTTGAATCTGGTTGTTCGATAACGAGAGTTCTATATCGACCCATTGTTATCTTAGGTAGAAATTTACTGATATAACTCGTTATGTAAGGCATTTGCATGTCCCATATTTGCCTGTTTACTTGTTCAATGATATTTATGGCTCTTGTATGAATCTTAATTTCCCTATTTAATCTTTTAATGTTTTCCCTTTTATCAAAAAATTCATGAATAATAAACTCTCTTTCCCTGAGGTATTCTCTGATTTCTTTTCTTCTGGTATTTGTTTTTCTCATTTCGCCGCTTATCTGGTCTTTTTCTTTTCTTAATGACTTTAGTTTTATTTCCAATTGATCTTTATAATTTTGAGGTTTTTCTCTATCAAAATGCTTTTCGATGTTCTTAGGAATTGCGGGAAATATGATATCTTGGATTTTATTAATGATATTATTAATCGCTTCCTTGAGGGAATTAATCTTTTCAATTACTGCTGGTTTTTGTTTGATAATCCTTTTATTGGCCTGAATAGTCGCTTCTAAATTATTTCTGCGATTCTTATCTTGATGAAT
>CAZDJH010000376.1:0-4401 GCA_964505645.1 uncultured archaeon
AAGCGCTTATCCATGGACTCGAAGCGTTTCTCCATCGATGCTTGAATATCTATAAAGCGCTTATCCATGGACTCGAAGCGTTTCTCCATCGATGCTTGACTTTCTTTAAAGCGTTTATCCATGGACTCGAAGCGCTTATCCATCGATGCTTGAATATCTATAAAGCGCTTATCCATAGTTTTTGTTAATTGAACTATATCTCCGTGAGTAGCAACAACCCCCGATAAGGCAGATATAATCGCTCCTTTAACTCTATCGTTCTCACGGATTAATTTCGGAAGTATTTCCAGCAATTCGTCGATATTAATTTTGCTCATCTAATAATATTATATCCATTTAAGTAATTAAAATTATCTTAAATCCCCTTTTTATTCTCAAACTTTTAAATAGGTTTGGAAATGATTTTAATCTCCATTTGAAGTTTATAATTCTTTTCTTTATTATATCAATATCATAGAAAGCAGATTTATTGGGATTACTTAATTCCTATTGAGAAGGTTTTAAATCATTTATAACCTCTAGACACATTTTGTATACTTTTTGACTGGGTATATATGTTCCATGCGCAAGCTCAAATATGAGTGCGAAGAAGATATTATACAATGTATAAAAGATAAATAGGAAATCGATTAGGGTTGTTCAAAAATTTAAAAAGATTTAAAATTTCTCCACCTAAAAATTAAATATGAAAAGAGAGGGTCTGCATCATATATCTTCTGATATACTTTTCCCGAAACCTTTATAAGGTCCTGAAAATGCTTATGGAAGTATTCATACGAATTGCGGCCTTCCGAGCAGCATATAGTTCAATCCTTAATGACTAAAGAAGTTTTTCTAAAATGAAAAGTAAAAGGTATAAACACCAAGATAAAGATAAAAAGTAAAAAATAAATAGATACTTTAGCATATTTAATTCAGAATAAACTTATTTAAACAATATAAAACTGAGATGAAATCAATTGAGCATTATGAATTATGATATTGAAAAAATAAAACCCCTTCTTTTGGAAATACTTAAAAAGCATGATGTTACGCGGGCAAGTCTTTTTGGCTCTATTGTTCGGGGGGAAATCAATGAGGATAGCGATCTTGATTTAATCGTTGAATTTTCAGGCACTAAGAGTCTTCTTGATTTAGCTCGGCTGAAACTTGATATTGAAGAAACCTTTCAATTTCCTGTTGATATTTTAACGTATGATTCCATTAATCCCTTACTAAAAGAAAAAATTCTTAATGAGCAAGTTACGATACTATGAAGAAAGATATAAGAATTTTTATCCGACATATATTAGAATCCATAGAATTAATTGAAAGTTATCTTGAAAAGAAAAGTGAAAGAGATTTTCTATCATCTACCATGCTCCAAGATTCTGTAATACGTCGTATAGAAATTATTGGTGAAGCTGTCAAAAACTTAACGAACTCATTCAAAAAAGATCACCCTGATATACCTTGGAAGGAGATAGCAGGAGTAAGGGATATTTTAATTCATCAATATTTTGGTGTTGACTTAAATCTAACGTGGCAAATAGCAATAAAAGATATACCTGAATTAAAAATAAAACTTACAAAAATCATGAAAAGCATGGACTAGCCAATACCTTATTTTAAACCTTTACCCAGATTATTGATGCCGCCAAGTGGGGTGCCCTCAATTTTGGGCTGTGGTTAAGCAACAATTATTAGAAAGAAGAACCTTCAGTTCAAGTTCAAGAGTAGCTCCAAAAATGAAAAATTGGAGAAATAAAAATTTTAATAAACCGGAATTCTAAAATCAAACGATTTAAAATGAAAAATGTTTTAACTAATATGTTAGAAACGGATTATCTTGAGGATTATGGGGATCAATTGAGTCAAAAGCGCGAGAATATAGATATTTCAGCTCAGCTCAGCTAACCTATATTCTTAAAAATCATTTATATCATAGATTAGAGGATGAGATAAGATAACCCCCCACATATCAGGATGCTCTCTTTTAATCTTTTCGGTTACCTTCTTTATGTATCTTGGCCTTAAGGTAATCTACTCGCCTGAAAACTATACTTGAAAAATCTAAGTACCATTTCAAGGGAAAAGTCTTGGGATGGAGAAGAAGGATGCTTAAACACTGTATAACACAATTTGCACTGAAAATCCCATTCATAGGATAAGGAAAAATACAAAATTGGGGGCTGATACGGTCTAGAATTCAAAAGGACGACCTACTCTCTTATTTTTAATCGAAATTTCAATAAATATTAATTTCCATTTCCATATAACGTTCGGAGATCATTAATCAAAATCATCATCATTATATCAATTTCATTTTCTGGAGTAAAATTAGGCACATCAGCACTGCCATGCAGGGCGTTTTTTATTGCTTCTCCCTTTGTAGAACATAGTCCTTGGGGGATAGGACTTTCTTATTGTGATAATCGTAAAATTGCGGTACGGATTTGTTTAGCATCTCCCGAGATATCTCCGTCGGTAAGCTCTATAACTTTATTAAGAAATAAAAGAGTTTGCCTTAATAAGGGTACTCCCTTTTTAAATAATAAGAAAGCTATGGCGGCAGCATAAAAGAAATGATTAGCAGCTTGTTCTGGTAGTTGTAGTCTTTCGTATAACTTCCCAATTGAATGAAAACAGTTTTTCCCAAAATTCCACTTCGAAAAAAGCTTTTCGACGGATCTGATGGGATAATTTTTGTAGCGGATGGTGAAGCATCGCGTTTCGAAGAGAACCTTAACTCGCTAAGGGAGTTAAAGGGTCTGGCGGGGGAGCGTTTAATTAATGAGATCCCACTCGTGTTTATTATAAATATACGGGAAGTAGCGGAGAATAGTCCAAAAAGTGCCTTTAAAGCAGCCTTAAAGCAAGAAGAGGTATGGTACGGTGCCAGCCATAATTTAGGTAAGTGGAATCCTAAAATTTACGAGACTCTTATTTCATATGATAATCATAAACCCATTTATGAGTGTTTTTCGGAATGTACGAGGAGAGTGGTTTTATATACTATCCATGGTGATGGAAAGGCTCCGGACTTGGATGATAATGATAAACAAGAAAAAGGTTCTAAGCACTTAGAAGCTTCAATTAAGGATGAGCTCTAATTTATATCATCCAGAGACTTCAGATATTTCCTTTCGGAAAAAATATAAAAAGTAAAATTCCTTGCAATAAAAAGCATTGCTTCGGACTATTTAATTTTTTTCCTACTAATAACATGTACAAGATTTCCTTTAAGGCTATTGATATTAGTAACGAGAATAAAGGTTAATAGCCAACGCTAAAGGTGATAACCAAATCGATTATCATACCGTAATTTCCCTTACAAACCCTCTGAGAAGAGTTATTGAAGGGACACTAGACGGCTTCTCTGGGTCGTACCCAAGGTTAATTTAAAGGCTGTCCGCCTCTACGGTGCCTAATAGTCCATGAGATGGGAGGGTTATCAACTCATTGCCATCCTGCCAATTTTACTTTAAAGTCTCTCCTTCTATATAAGGGGATTAAAATAAAAAGATGACTTGAATGTCCCACAATAACTAAGATTCATTAATAAAGCATTTTCATATAAATCTTACGATAATTATTTGTATGGTAGGAAAAAAAAATTAAATAAATATCGTGGCTATTGTAGTAAAGAAAAAATATCGGAAGGGATAACCGGGATTCTCCTCGTCTTGGAAGATTGCGGCGGAATAAATTGAAAATCTTCAACTTTAATTGAAAGATTGTTAGGAGTCCTCTCGGAAGATCATGATAGAGTAGAGTCATTATAGATCTCTTCATTAAAAAGCCAAAAATTCAAGTGGACACGTTCTTTCCCCGCATGAGGTATGGAATCTCCTTTAAGAACCCATTCATGCGATAAATCATCTTCCCAATTGTCGGATTTAAGTTTAGAACTGAATTCATCCATTGTTTTTAAGGTGGTCGTCCGGCGTATTTCAATACCCTCTTGGGCGATTATCCGATGCAGTTCCCGATGCCCGACCTATTTTTCGGTAATTTGGTCCATCTCTGGAATAATGTCTATGAAGGGGACGTAAAGCTCGAGCGGGACGGATCCTTGGCTTGGGTCAATGCCCATGTTTATATCAGCGGCTATAGAATGAGGTCGGCTAAGCGGGACATCAGGAAGCGAGAACCCGTCGTGGGGGCATTGGGGAATGCCACATATCGGGTTACCAAACTAAACACAAATTATTATACGCATGTCCTTGAGGAAATTGAGGGGGAAAATGAAAATGACTTTATAGTCGAGGATTATTCCGCCAATTGTCAATGGCTCCATGTGTTGTGTGAACTCGGCACCTATACGAATGTAGGGGGAAACCGCACGGCGAGTATGGGGGTTATTCGCTATTGGGTGAAGAATACGCTTTCAGAAAACGATTTGCCCCCGTATTCCTAAAT
>CAZDJH010000377.1:0-4394 GCA_964505645.1 uncultured archaeon
AAGTTTCAATATTTAATAGTCTTATGACAATTAAAAGTGAAAAACAACAAGGAAAACTTAAACGAGAACTGGGATTAACCTCTATTGTCTTTTTTCTATTCGGATATATCGTTGGAGCGGGAATCTTATTGCAGACAGGAACGGCGGCTGAGCAAACGGGTCCAGCTCTGTGGCTTGCATTCATTATTGCCGGTATTCCTAACGTAATTAGTGCGATAATTATCTATTATGTCTCTTCCGCATTTCCTGTGAGCGGCGGGGCTTGGGTATATGCGTCGAGATTAATATCCCCCCTAATAGGATTTACGGTACTATCATCCATCATGTTTCATATTGTGGGTTCATTAGCATTCGTATCAATAGGGTTTGGGATCTATTTTGAATCGTTCATTCCGGGCTCAACCTATTTTGCTGCTTTTATTATCTTGGCAATATTTTATGTGTTAAATATTCTCGGTGTAAAATTCGCCGGATGGGTTCAAATCGTATTAGCGATATTCGGAGACTTCCTTATTCTAATCATCTTCATTATCTTCGGTTTGTTGAACGCTGATGCGAGGAATTTGATGGGTGTGGGAGTATCTGGAGGAATATTTCCAAATGGATTTGTGGGGATTTTTATCGGCGCGGTCATTTTAAGCTTTTCTTATAGTGGATTCCAAGCAATCCTCGAGATCGGGGGTGAAATAAAGAATCCACGTCGTAATGTACCGTTGGGATTATTTATTAGCCTATTAATGGTGATAGTTCTTTATATCCTCGTCTCAATCGCATTTGTCGGGGTTTTAGGTTATTCTGAAATTGCCTCCGGTCAAAAGACCTTGTTAAGTGTATTTGAAAAACTGGGAATACAAGGGTTGTTTTTAAATTTCTTAGTGATTTTAGTACTAATTGCGGTAGCGTCCACCCTCCATGGAATTATTTTGGCGTATTCGCGCAATTTATTTGCTGCTGCTCGGGATAAAGTGCTTCCTTCGGCCTTAGCCCAAGTTAATAAAAAGTTTAGCACACCACATTGGGCGGTAACATTTTTCTGTATCTCAGCCCTCATATTGCTTTTATTCCAGCCGAGTTATGATGATCTTCAATATTATGCAGCCCTTACAATTACCATACCAACCCTTATAATTGCCTTTGCTCCCTATCTCTTGGAGAAAAAATATCCCGAGCTCGTTGAAAAGTCCAAGTTCAAGATTAAGCGGAAATACTTGCTAGCACTCGTGATTTTCAACGTAATCTACAGTTCTTTATCAATATTTGCTATTATTGGCATTAAGGCGTATATCGTAATTATAGTAGCAATATTATATGTGATGGCATTTATCTATTATTTCCTTAGGAAGAGATGGCTTGCTAAAAAGGGAATTGATCTGGATGAGATCTGCGGTACTATACCTGAGGAAACAAAAGAAGTTATTTAAATAAGAAGGAAACGTTTTATAAAATAGGAAAAGAATAACATGTAGATAGGTGGTAAAATGACAAAGGTATATATTTCCGAAACGGAACAAGGGATTAATAAGGCTGTTAATGAGATTTTATCGAGTATCGAGGCTAATGGTGGAAATTTACTTAAAAGCTCAAAAGAAGTCTATATAAAACCCAATGGAATTGATTTTAAACCCCATTGCCATACCTCCCCAAAGGTTTTGCAAGCGGTCATTGAATACTTTAGACACGAAGGAGCAGAGAATGTATATGTTATGGAGAACTCTACACAATCCAATGCCACTCGCCTTGTTTTTGAGATCACCGGATATAAGGCAGTTTGTGATGAAACAAATGCCACGCCTATTTACCTGGATGAAGAGAAGACCGAAACATTTGAATTCAAAGGTAAACCTTCAGTGGAAGATGAACCTAAGGGATACATATTAAAAACTTTCCGATTGCCTAAGGCTATTGTAAATATAATGGAAAACAGAGATCAAATAACTTATATTAACTTACCCAAATTGAAAACCCATTCAATGGCTGTAGTTACCTTAGGAGTTAAAAACCAGTGGGGGCTTCCTCAACATTCGGATCGAGGGAAAGATCATAATTATAATTTACATTCTAAATTGGTTGATGTGTATGAATACATCAAACCTGACGCGACACTCATCGATGGGACAGAGGGGACAATCCATGGCCATTATCCACCTACTGCATTTGAAGATCAATTAGTAAAGGACTTTAAAATACTCATCGGCGGAAGGGACACGGTTTCTGTCGATGCGGTGGGGGCGCGGATTTTTGGTTATGCTGTGGATGATGTGCCTCATTTGAGGATCGCAACGAAAAGAGGTTTAGGAGTAGGTAGTCTGGATAAGATTGAAGTTGTGGGAAGGGACTTAAGTCAATATGATAAGAAGTATGATTGGGACTTGCTTCAAAAGTTCCCAGAAGATGTAAAAGTAGTAAAAGGGAAGGATTTAGTCTGTCGGGAAGGCTGTCAGAACAACCCATTAGCGACCCTTCAAATACTCGCCTACGATTTTAAGGATAAGTTCAACGGCGGATTTTTTATCATCATGGGAAAAGGGCACGACGAGAATTTGGTGGAGCAATTGAGCTCTGAGGGATATACAAGGGGTTTGGTGGCGGGCTTCTGCGCAATAGATGAGGTGGGACAAGAATTAAGGGAGGAATTTGGAAAAAAGCATGTGTTCTTCTCACATAACTGCAACAACCTTGCGGAAACGCTAACCGCACTATTTAAACTAAGTGGAGTAAGTCCATTCGATTTGGTACCGATATCAACACTAAAAGCAATCTGGATTCTGATCCTCTCGAAACTTCATGGGTCGAAAGCTCTCACCCCCTCGCTCTTTTAGAAAATAGGTTTATAAAATATGTTATATTTGTCTGTTATCTTCAAAAAAAATCTTACTATAAAAGAAAAATTTAAAACATAAAATTTTTTTATTTTCATTATGGATAGTATTAATTCGAGTTATCAAAAAATTAAGAACTTTTTATCTGTTCCAGAAGAAAACCAAGAATTAGAGAAGATTATCGAGCGAATGGATTTTTCTGATGAGTTTGAACTTGAAATCCTTAACGCTATTTATAAATATATCAATTACTTTGCAATGTTTAATACTATTGAACCATTTATGAAATCTCTCTTTATTATCGTAAAAAAATCATTTGAATTTAATATAAAATCCGTTGAGGATTTCCAAGAAATTCTTATTAAGACAACATTGACCCGTCTTATTCAAGAATATCTTACATATTCTAAAACACACCAAGAACAAAAGGTTCTTAGTTATTTAACGGATTCTTTACAAAAGCTACAATTGCAGCCTCTAATAATTAACCTCGGCCTCCTTATTAAGCCAATGTATGAGGATGAAGAGTATGTCGAAAAGATAGAGGATTTCGAAGAGGTAGAGGTCACATATGCACTCAATGACGAAGAAGAGATCCAGATTAAAAAAGAAGTCGATAAATGGTTGGAAGAACAAGAGATCAGCTTAAAGAACCAAGATGAGCTAGAACAGCGATTAGATGAGAAATTTAATACATTAATAAATGAATGCGGTATCGATGTTAGCTCAGAAAAGTGTAATAAATTAAGAACTGAAGTTATAGAAATGTTGCGAATGAAACTTACAGTTGTGAGCCTTATGGACGGCTTGAAAGAAACAGAACCAGAACCTATAAGTATTAAGTAAATACACTTAGAGATTACGCCACAAAATCCATTGATGGCTCGAGTTTATTGAAAAAGAGTTAGGCTTTAGCAGATAAGTTCTTTTATATTAAAATTGTCTATAAATAGATATATTTTAGATTCCGTTCATCTGTGCAAAAACTTAGTAAAATCTGCCTCATTTAGCACATTTTTATATTTAAGAATATCATGGTCAATTACACCTTTGAAATTCTGGATTTTATTACGAAACCGATCATAGAAGTCCAGTAGAATGTTATGCAAAATATCCCGTTCAATTGATAACTCCGTTTTCTTAGTAAAACCAATAACCAAGAGCCGCCCTTTCCGTTCATACAAAATTCTAGTATCTCTAAAGTTTATCTCTCTAATCTCCTCTTTTTCGTCATGGATTTCATTTATTTCGTTGATAAATATGTTAATTGCATTCAGAAAGCCGCTTATCAAATCATCATTGGCCCCTTCTACCATGGAATGCTCTGAATACTTGTTACTGAGGAAAAGGGACCCCGTCTCATAATCTATAAAGTAAAGCGCATTGAACCTTTTTGCATGTTCTGGGTCATCATTTGCCTTAAATCCATAAGCTTGATACCTGTCTTTCTTATTTAGGGGATTGTACATACCTTTTTTCTCCATTTTTAATTGGTTTTGTTGAGATTTTTTTTCTCTCTTTGAATATATTTTTTATAAAATGCTTCATAATGAGATGAATATGCATTATTAATAA